>CASFRX010000045.1 GCA_949297075.1 uncultured Oscillospiraceae bacterium
AGACCTCCTTGTTATTTTAGTTGTGTGGTCGGCAAACCACTTCTAATATATCAAGGAGCTTTTTTCTTGTCCACTTCTCCCCTCGCTAAAAGCTTTCCTTCCCCCCTGGCATAGCCAGGGGTTGCCTTTGTTGCAAACAAAGCAAGCGGTGCTTCAGCTTTTCGCCAAAGCACCGTATTCAATAGCTAAAACTTATAAACCCTGAGGATTATTTTTCTGCCAATTCCAGCTGTCGGCACACATCTCGTCAATACCGAATTTTGCTTCCCAGCCAAGCTCTGCCTTAGCCTTTGAGGGGTCAGAATAGCAGATTGCTATATCACCGGGGCGTCTGTCCCCGACAACATATTTTATTGTCTGACCGCTTGCCTTTTCAAAGGCTTTGACAACATCAAGAACGCTGTAGCCCTTGCCTGTGCCGAGATTATAGACATCACAGCCCGTACCCGAGCAGGCCTTTTTGAGAGCGCAGAGATGACCCATAGCCAAATCCACAACGTGAATATAATCACGCACACCTGTGCCGTCGTGTGTGGGATAATCGTCACCGAAGACATTGAGATGATTAAGCTTGCCGATTGCAACCTGAGTTATGTAAGGCATGAGGTTGTTGGGGATTCCGTTGGGATCCTCTCCGATAAGGCCGCTCTTGTGTGCGCCGATGGGGTTGAAATAGCGAAGCAGCACAACGCTCCACTCATTATCCGATTTATACAAATCCTCTAAAATCCGCTCAATGTAAAGCTTTGTTGTGCCGTAGGGGTTAGTGGTGCCGCCTGCGGGCATATCTTCACGCAGAGGAGAGGGATTGTTGCTGCCGTAAACAGTTGCTGAAGAGCTGAAAACAATTTTCTTGCAGCCGGCATCCCTCATTGCCTGGCAAAGAGTAACTGTACCGCCGATGTTGTTTTCGTAATATTCGAGGGGTTTCCGACAGCTTTCGCCAACTGCCTTAAGACCTGCAAAATGGATAACTGCTTCGATATCGTTCTCTGCAAAGACTTTATCAAGCCCTGCACGGTCGCGGATATCACACTCAACGAACTTGAAATCGCCGCCGGAAATTTTTTTGATGCGATTAAGCGCTTCGGGCTTGCTGTTATAGAAGTTATCGAGTATAATAACATCATAACCCTCTTTAATCAGCTCAATCGAGGTGTGAGAGCCGATATAGCCTGCGCCGCCGGTTACAAGAATTGACATAAAAATCTACCTCTCTTTTCTTCAGTTCTAAATTAAGATTATATACCACTTTAAAAAATAAGTAAAGCAAATCCATGTAAAAAGGTGCACAATATGAAAAATTTATCCGACATTTCCGTAATAAAGGACATTCTCAGCCGCCACGGCTTCACTTTTTCAAAGGCTTTAGGGCAGAATTTCCTCATTAACCCCTCTGTCTGCCCCAGAATGGCAGAGGCCTGCGGTGCTGACGAAAGCATGGGAGTTATTGAAATCGGACCCGGTATCGGCGTGCTGACGGCGGAACTTGCAAAGCGAGCCAAAAGGATTGTTTCCATTGAGCTTGATACTCGCCTTTTGCCCGTGCTCAATGAAACTCTCAGCGATTTCGACAATGTTAAAATTATAAACGCCGATGTGCTTAAAACCGACCTGAAAAGGCTCATCATGGAAGAATTTGCAGGCATGAAGGTCTCTGTCTGCGCTAACCTCCCCTACTATATCACTTCTCCCGTGATTATGCACCTGCTTGAGAGCAAGCTTGATGTCGAGAGCATAACCGTAATGGTTCAAAAAGAGGCTGCGCAAAGACTTTGCGCCGAGGTAGGCAGCAGAGATGCAGGCGCCGTCACAGTAGCTGTGAATTACTATGCCGAAGCTCAAAAAATATTTGATGTTTCCGCAGGCTCCTTTATGCCTGCACCCAAGGTTGACAGCAGCGTTATTCGCCTTGATGTGAGAAAACAGCCCTTCATCGCCCTTGACGATGAAAAGCTGTTTTTTAGAATGGTAAAAGCTGTATTTGCTCAGCGCAGAAAGACCGCTTCAAACTCAATAAGCTCGGGCATGGGGCTGCCGAAATCCACCGTTTTGCAGGCAATTACAAACGCAGGCTACGGCGAAAATGTAAGGGCAGAAAGCTTTACAATGCAGGAATTATCCGTCCTTGCAAACGAAATTAGCCGACTGCAACGGCAATAACCGTTATATCATCGGCATGGCTTTGTCCATTGCTCGTTTTAGCTATTTCAACGACCCTTTCCGCCAAGGCGGAGGGGTCTTTTTTGTTGAAGCTACGCAGTTCTTTCACAATTATTGGGTAAGCGGAGGTGCTCACTCCGTCGCTCATCATAAGCAGGATATCGCCCCTCGAAAGAGTGGTTTCATCCTTGTCAAATTCAATTTCACGCAGTATTCCCAATGGCATAGAGGGATTACCGTATTTGTAAACCTTTTTACCTTTACACACAAGACTGTTGCTTGCCCCTGCTTTGAAGAAGCTGACCACACCTGTATAGAGGTTTATTTTTGCCGCATCTATGGTTGCAAGGGTTTCTTCCTCCGATTTTACTATTAAAGCAGAATTTGAAAGGCGCAATGCGCTGTCAAAATTGAGCCCTGCCACGATAAGCTTTGAAAATAGCCATGCGGCAACTGCGCCGTCAACGGCGGCACGGGGACCTGTTCCCATTCCGTCGCTTATAACTATAATCTGATTGCCGTCTTTATCCAAAAACAAATCGCAGCTGTCTCCGCACAAGCTGCCGTCGTTGGCAGTAAACTGTGCCTTGCCTATGCGAAGATTAAACCGGGGCTTTTTGATAAAAGTGAGCTGTGTTTCCCTGTCTTCTTCACGAATGGTAGGGCTGTTGAGCTTATAGCCGCAGGCAGCCTCCATATCCTCCATCAAAGCCGCTCGGCTAAGCTTTCCTCGAATTTTCTGTGCGCTGATTTCTATGCGCTCCACCTCCCCTGTTTTACTGCAGATAATATTATTGGGTTTTATTCCGTAGCTTGTGAGAACCGCCTCAACTCTTGCCGCCGTTACGGTATCAAAGCAAGTTTCATCCGCAAGCTCGTGTGACACATCTTCAACAGCCATTGCAAGAGACGAAAATTGGTCTCGCACAAGCTGTTTTATTTCCCTGCTCTGTGTGTCATCTCTCTGAGAATCAAGCTTAACCATGTTCTGCGCAATTTTTTCTACTGCTTCTGCCACTTCATCAAGCCCCTTTCCAACATTTTTAAACCGCAGCAACAGTGCTTTTTTCATCATTTCAAATTCAGGCAATTTTTGCCGGCCTGTAAAATATACAGAAAACCTATCAAATAGCTTTTTTGGCAAAAGCACAAAGGCAACCGTTGCAACCGCCGCTTCATACAAGGCAGGCATAAGATTTTGCTGACCCGTATTCATCAGCACTACAACAGCATTGCAAATTGCAAATGCACTTGCCTGCGCAAGCTGTCCCATAGGCGCAAGCAAACCGGCAAGCAAACCGCCGAAAGTGTAGGCACTGCCGAGAAAAGGCAGTCTGCTTCCCAGGCTCATTGCAAAGCCCATTGAACCGCCGCAGACACAGCCGCCCGCTGCACCGAGATATTTTGACGCACACAAAACCGCAAAAACGGCAAAAATTCTCGCAAGGGATATCCCTGCAAGCTCCAAGCCCTCTAAGGACATGAGGAGCATACAAAAGCTGACCAAAAATGCGGTTATTTGCTTTTGAGACAAGGACTCTTTCTTTAAAATCGGAGCTGTCACGCTTTGAGCTTCATAGAAAAATGCCGCCGCACCGAAGCTGAGCACACTCTCGCAGAGATAAACCATAAAGCCGTTTATATCAAAACCCTGTGCGGCAAGAACTGTAAAGCCCGTTAAAGCGGTGCATATTCCTGCATTAAAGGGCGGCAAAAGCCTTGCTCTTTTCATCAGCCCCGTTCGTGCAACAATATAGTTAATGGTAAAAACGGCAGTCAAAGCGGCAAGCTGCCTGACGGTTGCCGCCGAATTAAACCTCAGCAGGAAGCCAAGACAGCTTCCTGTAAATGCCGCCAATATATTTTCCCGCCTTGCGGCGGCTGTCAAGGCAACCGCAAAGGGTGAAACTTCATCAAAAAGCCTTGCCTGTGAGAGGCAAAAGCCCAACAAAAAATCAGCCGCCTGACCCAGCAAAAGCTGTTTTTCGGCAATAAAAAGATTTGCTTTAATCCTTTTCGCCTTAGGTAAATTCATATGGCTTGTCCTTTCTTTTTTAATACAAAATCAGCATACCACCGCCTAACGCAAAAAAATGTCATTATATTGTGTCTTTTTTTGAAAAATCCTTTGTTTTTTACAATATATATGGTATAATAACTTATAATTTGCAGATAAAAGGAAAATCAGCTATGGAAGAAAAAAATAACGACCTTATCATCGGCAGAAATGCCGTTTTGGAAGCTCTGAAAAGCGAGCGTGCCATAGACACTCTGCTTGTTGCAAGAGGCGACCGCACAGGCAGCATCGGAAAAATCATAGGCGAATGCCGTGAAAAAGGGGTTGTGGTCAAGGAAGTTGACCGCAAAAAACTGGATTTCATGTGCGGCGGCAGCAGCCACCAAGGCATTGCAGCCTATGCGGCGGCTCACGAATATGCCGATGTTGATGATATTTTTGCCGCCGCCGAAGCTAAAGGCGAAAAGCCCTTTATTGTTGTTTGCGATGAGGTTGAAGACCCACACAACTTAGGTGCAATCATCCGCAGTGCAGATGCCGCAGGAGCGCACGGAGTTATAATTCCCAAACGCCGCAACGCAACTCTCAACTACATTGTGGGTAAAACTTCCGCAGGAGCTGTTGAATATGTGCCTGTTGCAAGAGTTCCCAATCTCCCAAGCCTGCTCGACGAACTCAAAGAGCGAGGCGTATGGGTTTACGGTGCCGATATGGACGGCCAAAGCTGGTGCGAAACTGATTTCACCGGCGGCGTAGCCCTTGTAATCGGCTCAGAGGGCAAAGGTCTTGGCAGGCTTGTAAAAGAAAAATGCGATTTCATCGTTTCATTGCCTATGAAGGGCAAGGTAAACTCCCTAAACGCATCGGTAGCCGCCGGAATACTCATGTTTGAGGTTTCAAGGCAGAGATAAAATTCTTCACTATCGGAAGGAATTAAGAGAATGGATTTAACTAACCTTACTTTAGACGATTTGCTAAGCCAAATAAAAGCAGACATCAACTATGTAGAGCCGACTCCTGCAAAGGCATCGGAAGCCGCTGAAAATACTCTTTTGCAAGGAGAAACGGTAAACGATTTTGAATTGACGGAAGTTGAGAAAATTGAGGAGCTAAAACAGCCTTCGGAAGAAGAAATATATGAGCCTGTTGCTCCCGAGAAAGAAGCTGAAGAAACTCCCGCTTTAGATTTTGAATCTATTAAAGAGGCTTATATTCCTCAGATACCTGCGGAAGCACTCCTTGAAAACACTCCTGATTTTCTGAGCCTCAAGCCTGAAGAAGAGGAAGAAGAAGCTGTAGAGCCGCCTGTTTTTTATGCAGCGCAGATGCCACCATTCTCGGAAGCTCAAGCTCCTGATATAACCGAAGAGCCTGCTGATGAGCCTGTGAGCTTTTTTGAACCGCAAGCTGTTTTGGGTGACTCTCAGCCGCTTGAATTTTCAGACAGCGAAAATCCGGAACCGGAAACCGAGCCCGAAACCGAGTCCTCCATCTACACTGCGCCCACAGCACAGGAAGCGGAAGAAGAAAATTTCAAAATTTTCGGCAACATAAATATAGATGCCGATATATCAAACTTTTTCCCCGAAATAGGAGAAGACCCGGAGGCTCAACCGACAGAAGTCACTCAGGCAGAAGAAAAGACCATTGTAATTGAAGAATTTACCGACAAAACAATGGTTTTTGAGCGTCCGGGCATATTGACAGGCAAAAGCCTATTTGAAAAAACCGCTGATTTGAGCGCCGTACCCTCAATCATTTCGGCAGACGACGCCCTCAAGGATAAATATTTAAACGATCAAAAAACTTTCATCCGCACAGGCGCAATTCCCATTGTTGCCGCTCCTGCTCAGCAGACACTTCATCAGGAGCCGGACGACGGTCAGATGATATTGCCGGGTTTCGGAGCCCACGAAGAGCCTGTTGCTCAGGTTGACGAAAGCGCCGTTGAAGACGAGCTTCGCCGCAGCCGCAGCAAAAAGGTTGACTCATTCAAATTAGAGGGTGTTGAACCCGAAGAACCGCAGCTTGACGAAAAAACCTTTGACGAGCTGACGGAAAACACAATGCCGAAGCGCAAACGCTTTTCAACCACAAAAACACGAACAAGGCTCAACAGGCAGCCTGTTGAATACCGCAAGCCAAGCGACAAGCAACAGGTAACAGGCTTTATAAGGAATAAGAAGTTATCAGCTCTTATTTCCTTAATTATCAGCGGCTTTTGCACGGTGGCGCTAATAATCACCACAGCTATTACGTCTGTAGCAAAAGCGCTTGACAACAGTTCGTTTTCTTTTTCCGTAACGGCTGTTATGTCCCTCGCCTTGCTCACCCTTGCTTTTTTAGCTTCTCTCCCCTGCTGTTCGGCAGGAATAAGCTGCTTTTTCAGCGGCTCAGGCAAGCCCAACTCTCAAACTGCTTCGGTTTTTGCCGCCTTTGCCGCAATTTTGCAGAGCCTGATTGTAATTATTTTCGGCTCAGATTCTGATTTGCCCCTTTTTGCGGCCGCAGGCACTCTTATTTTGAGCCTAAACGCAGGCGGCAAGCTGATTTCATTTATGAGAATTGCCGAAAACTTTGAATTTATTGCAAGCAAGGGCAAAAACGAGCTTTACACGGTCAAGACCATTGAAAACATATCCGATGCTAACAAAATCGGCAAAAATGTGGTTATGGGCGAAGCGGATATCCGTTACAGCGGCAAAACAAAATTTGTTTCAAATTTCCTTGCTTACTCTATGGCAAGCGACGCCGCCGATGACCTTTCCGTAAGGCTCGTGCCTGTAGTCGCCGCTGCAAGCGCATTAATCGGAGTTATCGCAGGCATCACAACCAAGGATGCCGTTTGCGGAATCAGCCTTTTCGCAGGCGCAATGTGCATGGGCGCACCTGCCTCTGCTATTATTGCCGCAAGCCTGCCTTTAAGCCGAGCAAATAAAAAGCTCCGAGAAAACGGAGGAATTATAACAGGCTATGCCGGTGCTTTTGAATACGAATCCACTAACGCAGTTGCTCTTGATGCCGCAGACATATTCCCCGGCCACTGCTGTAACATTCACGGCATGAAAACATTCTATGGTGTGAGAATGGACGACGCTATTCTCACCGCCGCTTCAATGCTGATCACTGCCGGCGGACCCATAAGCAGTCTGTTTAATGAGGTTGTAATGGGCCGCAAAGAGCTGCTTATGAATGTTGAGGATATTGCATACGAGGACCGTTTGGGACTTAGCGGCTGGATCAGAGGCAGACGGGTATTCGTCGGCAACCGCAAGCTGCTTGAAAACCACAATATTGAAATCCCCGTAAGCATTGACGAAGCTAAATACAGGCACGACGGCAGACGGGTTATTTACCTTGCCGATGCAGGCAAAATAGCTGCAATATTCGTCGTCAGCTACGGAACAGACGCCGCAACGGCTGAATACCTCCGCAAAATTGAAAACAACGGAATTAACCTGCTTATCAGCTCAACAGACTCTAACATAACCGAAGAATTTGTGGCAAACGCTTTCGGCCTGCCTCTAAATTCCGTGAAAATAGTCAGTCCCAATGCGGCTGAGGTTTTTAAATCTTACGCAGACGATGTTTCGGCAAAGGATGACGCAAAGCTCGTTCACAGCGGAAAAGCGTCCTCGTTCTTGCAGTGCATCAATGCCGCCAACATCCTTTGCTGGGCAGCAGGCGTAATCACAACACAGCAGACTTTCTGCTGTGCGGCAGGATTACTGCTTCTCACAGGCATGGTAATTTTCAGCGGAGCAGCCGCCATCAGTGCGCTTCAAATTTGCATTTGCCAGCTTGTATGGCTTGGCATAGGCATAGTAGTGCCATTAATAAACAAAGAATAAAGCCAAAATTAAAAACAGCAGGCAGTTGAAGCTATATGTCTCAACTGCCTGCTGTTTCTGTTTTATTCGCTTTTCAGCTCCACAACCACCAATTCAGGGCGGTTGTTAAACCTCAACGGTATTACGCTTTTTCCAAGCCCTCGGCTTACTATCATTTTGCTCTCGCCTTTATCAAAAAGCCCTGCATCGTATTTAGGCCAAAACCCTTGACCCGGCGCAAAAACGCCGCCGACAAAAGGCAATCTGAACTGACCGCCATGAGCATGACCGCTGAGCACTAAATCCGCTCCGAAAGCGGCATAATTACCAAACAAATGGGGTCTGTGAGCCATCATTACCGTGTAATTCTCGCTTTTGGGCAATGTGTTCTTATACTGTTCAAAAATTTCATAGTCAGTAAAGAAAAAATCATCGCCAAAGCCCATATCCTGTATTCCTAAAATAGTTATGGCTTCATCTGCGCATTTGATATCAACGCTTTCATTTTCCAAAACGACAACTTCGGCTTCGATTAATCCGGCTTTAAGCACACCGTAATCCGATATCCGTGATTCGTGATTGCCTGTTATATAGTAAGTCGGCGCAATAGCCACAGCCTGCCGAGCAAAATCCAAGGCAACAGCTATATCCGTCCTCCTTGAATCCACCATATCGCCTGTAAGCACTATTATATCGGGCTTCGCTTTTTTTATCAAAGCTATAAGTTCTTCGTTTTTTTCGCCAAACTCAACATTGTGCAAATCGGATACCTGAACAATCCTGAAGCCTGAAAAGCTGACAGGTATTTCACTGTCGGTTACCGTGTATTCGCTCACCTTTATGGCGATATTGCTCCAAAGCACCCAAAAGACAAAAATAGCGGCGAACAATACTACCGCCAAAAATATAAACTTTCTTTTGCTTCTCAATTAAATATCCACCTGCCTTTATTTGCTATTATACCAAACAGCCGTATAATTTCAATATATTTTTATCAGCAAAAATTATTGACAAACGGGACTGCAAGAAATAGTCCCTTTTGTTTTGATAAATTTGTCCGAAACCGCAAATAAAGCGACGAGAAATTTAATCAAATGACGTTTTCTTCGTCCCCGAAGGAGTACTAAGGTACTTCGAGTGGGCGAAAAAACGACAAAAACGGGACTGTTTTTTGCAGTCCCGTTTGTTTTGATAAATTTGTCCGAAACCGCAAATAAAGCGACGAGAAATTTAATCAAATGGCGTTTTCTTCGTCCCCGAAGGAGTACTAAGGTACTTCGAGTGGGCGAAAAAACGACAAAAACGGGACTGTTTTTTGCAGTCCCGTTTGTTTTGATAAATTTGTCCGTCGCTTTAAGCTTAGGCAAGTTCTGCGAAGTACTTAATTGTACGAACCATCTGGCTTGTGTAGGAGTTCTCGTTGTCGTACCAAGAAACAACCTGTACCTGATATGTGTCGTCATCAATCTTAGCAACCATTGTCTGAGTTGCATCGAAGAGTGAGCCGTAACGCATACCGATAACATCGGAGGAAACAATCTGCTCCTCGTTGTAGCCAAAGGAATCATTTGCAGCAGCCTTCATAGCAGCGTTGATGCCGTCAACAGTGATATCCTTGCCCTTAACAACGGCAACAAGGATTGTTGTGGAGCCTGTGGGAGTGGGAACACGCTGTGCGGAACCGATGAGCTTACCGTTGAGCTCAGGGATTACAAGGCCGATAGCCTTTGCAGCGCCTGTAGAGTTGGGAACGATGTTTGCAGCGCCTGCACGAGCACGGCGAAGGTCACCCTTTCTGTGAGGACCGTCAAGAATCATCTGATCGCCTGTGTAAGCGTGAACAGTTGTCATGATACCGCTCTGAATAGCTGCGTAATCGTTGAGAGCCTTAGCCATGGGAGCAAGGCAGTTTGTTGTGCAGGAAGCAGCGGAGATGATTTTGTCATCTGCTGTAAGTGTTTTTTCGTTTACGCTGTAAACGATTGTGGGAAGATCGTTGCCTGCGGGAGCAGAGATAACAACCTTCTTTGCGCCTGCGTCGATGTGAGCCTGTGCCTTAGCCTTGGAGCAGTAGAAACCTGTGCACTCAAGAACTACATCAACACCGATTTCGCCCCAGGGAAGCTCAGCAGCGTTAGCCATAGCGTAGATTTTAAGAGTCTTGCCGTCAACTGTGAGAGTGCCTGCCTCATCATCAGCAGAAACAGTGTGTGCGTTCTGGCCGATGTAGCCGCAGTAACCGCCCTGTGCGGTATCGTACTTGAGAAGGTTAGCGAGCATTGAGGGCTTTGTGAGGTCGTTGATAGCAACAACATCATAACCTTCTGCGCCGAACATCTGGCGGAATGCGAGACGACCGATGCGGCCGAAACCGTTAATAGCAACTTTAACTGACATTTTAACATACCTCCGAAAAGTTTTATTGTGGAAATATTTTTTATAACCTCTGTTATTTTATCCGTTTTTTCGCTCATATGCAAGCAAATTTCCAACTTTTGTAACTTAGCACAAATTAGAATAATTACTACTTGATTTTTTTGATATTCTGCCCTTATTTTCCGTTTATTTGGCCAGCTCAACCAGGGCTTTTGCCGCCAAATCCGGAGTATACCCGCCGGGTGTACATTCAAAATTCTTAGGTGTACTGCTCCACCGCTTTATAAGCTCAGCCGCTTCGACTTCACCTATCACTATATCCGAGCAATTTGCAAGAGTTTTCATTACACTTATTATATTATCCATATCATCGCCAAGGAGTCTGCAAAGGCTCTCTGCTCTTTCGGGTGCAAACTGCGTTGCACGCTCCATGAGCTTATCAAAGAATGCGGCGCAGGCTCTGCCGTGAGGAATGCCGTAATGCTCGGTGAGAATATATCCTACGGGATGGGGGAAAAGAGTGCCGCAATAGTTGAGAGTAAATCCTGCGCTGAGAGATGCGTGGTACAGTTCCTCTCGGCCTTTATCGTCGGGCAGCTTTCCCTCGTTACAGAAATACTTTAACCATTTATATATTTTCGGCAGACATTCCGAAGCAAAGGCTGCTGCAGGCTCGTTGCATCTCGGACCAAGCCAACCCTCTGCCGCATGCATGAACGCATCAAGAGCAGTTGAAACCGTAACCTCATAAGGACAGGAGCAAGTGTATCTCCAATCGGCAAAAACAAGGTTGAAATAGCCGAACTCGCCCTTTATGCTGCGCTTAGTGCCTTTAGTATCCGTTAAAACGCTGACAGCGGAAATCTCACTGCCTGTGCCTGCGGTTGTGCCTATACCCACTGTTGGCAGAGGCTCATTTTTGAAATTCATTTTGTAGATTTCTTCTGCTTCAAGCTCAGGATTTGCTGCAAAAATTGCAACAGCCTTGACCGCATCGAGGGCTGAGCCGCCGCCAATGCCGACAAGGAACTGAGCTTTACACTCACAGGCAAGCTGACCGGCTTCGTGGCAATCGGCAACCTTGGGATTTGCGCCGATTTTATCGTAAACCCTATATTCTACGCCATTTTCAGCCAATGCGACGGTCAATTCCTCCAACGCTCCGCTGCGCTTTGCGCCGCTTCCGCCTGTTACTATAAGGCAGCGGTTGCCAAAGCTTTTAAGTAAAGCAATCTGCTTTACAACTGCTTTTTCACCGCCTACAACCTTTGCAGGCATAAAAAAATTGTAAGCCATATGTATTTCCCCTTATATTTAATTTGTTCCATTGTATCAAACTTATGCAAAAAACTCAAGCGGACTATGCCATATATTTTTGCTCAAATTGGCATAACTTTCACTTGATTTATATATAAGATTATTATATAATAGCATAACAGAAGAGTTATAAAGGAGCTTGTCCCATGAAAAACAAAGTAATTACTGCCGCTGCCGTGCTTTGCGCAACGGTGCTTGTTGCAATTATTGCTTTTGATTTTTTCATGAGCGCATCCTTTTCCTCAAGCTTTATCGCAATGAACACCACTGTCAGCGCCGATATAAAAGGCTTGAAAGCCGAAGAAGCTTACAGAGAAATCAGCGAAGAATTAAAATGGCTTGATTCTTTTCTTTTATCAAGAACAAGCGAAGAATCTCAAATATATAAGCTCAACAACGGCAAGACCGATATTGACCCTGAGCCGGCAAAGTTACTAAGCTCGATTAAAGATATTGAGGAAAAAAGCAACTTCTCTTTTTGCGTGGGCTTGGGTCAGCTCACCGACCTTTGGGGTATAGGCACAGGCAGCGCCCGTTTGCCGAGAGCCGATGAAATAAGTTCAGCAATAAAAGATGCCGAAAAATGGCAGATAAGCGGCAACACTGTAGATTTGCCTGATGGTGTTAAGCTTGATTTAGGCGCCGCAGGAAAAGGAATCGGCTGCGACTATGCATCGGATATACTTCAAAAATACAAGTGCAAAAGCGCTGTTGTAGCCGTCGGCGGAAGCGTACTGCTCCATTCAACTGATAAGGATGAGGTTTTCACAATCGGCATACGCAACCCCAAAGGAGATATAAACGAGCCTGCCGCTATAATAGAAATCAAGGCCTGCTGTGTTTCAACCTCAGGCACCTACGAAAGGTTTTTTGAGCAGGACGGCAAGCGTTATCACCATATATTTGACCCCTCAACAGGCTATCCTGCGAAAAGCGGCTTGCAGAGCGTTACGGTTATAAGCAGTTCAGGCTTAGTCAGCGACGCTCTTTCCACCGCTTGTTTAGTTTTAGGGTTTGAGGAGAGCCTGCCTCTGCTAAAGGAATTTGACGCACAGGCAGTTTTTATCACAGACGAAAACAAGGTTATGACCACGCCCGACTTTGAGGGACTGAAAATTGCCGACAGCAATTTTACATTGGTAAACTGAAATGAATAAACTTATTAAACCCCTTGATTTATTGCTTATAGCTTTGCTTCTGCTTGGCGGAACGGGCTTTTGGTTTTACGCAAAGCACAGCACAGCTCACGCAGCAGCCGTTATATATATCGACGGCGAAGTTTATCAAAGCATATCTCTTGAAAAGGTAGAGGAGCCCTACGAGCTGCCCTTACCCTGCAGCCCCAGAGCAACTTTGCTGGTTGAAAAGGGAGCCGTTTCTTTTAAAGAGGCTGAATGCAGCGACAAGGTTTGCGTAAACACAGGCAAGCTCACTAAACGGGGCGATACCGCTGCCTGCCTGCCTGCCAAGGTTGTTGTAACAATCGAAAACGGCGAGAAGCAGTTAGACGCCATGGTGTATTAAGCAGAGGACGGGTTTCCCGTCCCGAAAGCACATATAAGAACGGGAGGGTAAGGCTTGGCAAACAAAACACGGCAGATTGCCCTTGTGGGAATACTCGGCGCATTAGCTTTGGCTCTCTCATGGCTGGAATCACTTATTCCTGCCTTTCCCCTATTGCCTCCGGGAGCAAAGCCCGGTCTTTCAAATATTGTGACAATGTTTGCCGTTTCAACCCTAAATCCTGCGTATGCGCTTTTTATTGTTTTAATCAAAGCAGCTTTTGCAGGAATCACACGGGGCCTGACAGCTTTTTTAATGAGCCTTTGCGGCGGACTGATGAGCCTGCCGGCAATGTGGCTGCTGCTCAAGAAATTCAGAAAAAATCCCTTTGGACTTGTGGGCACAGGCATTTGCTGTGCATTGGCTCACAACCTCGGTCAGCTTATAGCGGCCACCGTAATAACAGATACTCTGACCATAGTCGGCTATGCGCCTGCACTTTTGGTTTTCGGTGTCGCAACAGGTATTGTTACGGGCTGTATATTCAAAGCAGTCAGCCCGTTGCTAATAAAAACGAATAAATTTTTCGTTCGCAAGAGCGATGATAATCAGGAGATGAAAGAATGAAAGGTTACTCCGCAAAAGGCGTGCTTTCAGCCGTCGTAAAAGGCAGAGGCGGCGTGAGCGTTTCCCACAGCAAAAACACTCGGGATTGCTCCACCGTGCGTATGCCTGCGCCGACACAGGTGGTTCTTCCCATGCAGCAGCACATCGGCGCACC
This sequence comes from uncultured Oscillospiraceae bacterium, assembly GCA_949297075.1. Lineage (GTDB taxonomy): Bacteria > Bacillota > Clostridia > Oscillospirales > Acutalibacteraceae > UBA8612. The sequence continues at coordinate 13,988 of CASFRX010000045.1, forward strand.
CTGCGACCCTGTAGTTAAGGTTGGGGACGAAGTCAAAATAGGTCAGCTCATCGGTGATACCGATAAATTTGTCAGCGCACCTATTTACGCAACCGTATCCGGTAAAGTTACAGCCGTAGGCGATATTAAGCTTGCCAACGGCAGCATTTCCCAGGCTGTTACCATTGAATCCGACGGTCAGATGGCTATGGACGAGAGCATTGCTCCTCCGACGGTCAACACACGGGAGGATTTGGTAAAGGCTGTGCGTGCTTCAGGCCTTGTAGGTCTCGGCGGTGCAGGCTTCCCCACTCATGTTAAGTTAGCTTTCGGCCCGGATAAAAATATTGACACCCTTGTTGTCAATGCCGCCGAATGTGAGCCGTATATCACCGTTGACTACCGTGAATGTATGGAAAACAGCACAAACATTATCAAGGGCTGTATTACGCTCCAAAAGTTCCTCGGCTTCAAAAAGGTTATTGTTGCCGTTGAAGATAATAAGCCACAGGCAATTCAGCTTCTCAGCGAAAAAATTAAAGAGTTTGCAGGAAATGACAGCTTTATTTCCGTTATGGCTCTTAAGTCAAAATACCCTCAGGGAGCGGAAAAGATGATGGTGCAATCCGCAACAGGCAGAAAAGTTCCTCCCGGAAAGCTTCCTGCCGATGTGGGCTGCGTTGTTATGAATGTTGCAAGTATCGCCTTTATCGAGCGTTACCTCGAAACAGGAAAGCCCCTTGTCAGCCGCTCTGTTACAGTTGACGGCTCAGCTATCCGTTCACCCAAAAATGTTCGTGTGCCCATCGGCACGAGCCTGAGCGATATTATCGAATTTTGCGGCGGCTTCAAAGAAGAGCCTTTCAAGATTATTGCAGGCGGCCCCATGATGGGCAGTGCGCTTGTCGGCACCGATATTCCCCTGCTCAAGCAGAACAACGCTATTCTCGCCTTTGCAGAGGGTACATTCAATGTTAAGCCTGAGCGTGACTGCATCCGCTGCGGACGCTGTGCCCAGGTTTGCCCTATGAGCCTTATGCCAACCCTTATCGCTCGTTATGCTAAATCCAAAGAGGCTGACAAGCTTGAGGATTCAGGCGTTATGGTCTGCATGGAGTGCGGCAGCTGTGCATATGTCTGCCCCGCAGGCTTGCCCCTTGTTCAGCATATGCGGCTTGCAAAATCAGTTATCAGAGAGGCAGGTGCCAAGAAATGAGTGTAATTAAAAAGCTTACCGTGAGCGCATCTCCCCATGTGCGCTCACCCCAAACCTCAACAGGCATTATGCTTGATGTTATTATTGCCCTTGTTCCGGCGCTTATTGCTTCCGTTGTAATTTTCGGATACAAGGCTCTCCTTGTCACGGTTGTCTGCGTTATCAGCGCCGTTCTTGCGGAATATCTCAGCCGCAAGGTTATGAAACGCCACCAGACAATAGGCGACCTGAGCGCAGTTGTAACAGGTCTTTTGCTTGCCTTCAACCTGCCAAGTGAAATTCCCCTTTGGATTGCGGCTCTCGGCAGCGTTATTGCTATTGTAGTTGTTAAGCAGATGTTCGGCGGCATCGGTCAGAACTTTGTTAACCCTGCTATTGCGGCGCGTATTATTCTGCTTGTATCATTCCCCACAGCAATGGCAAACTGGGCAACAGACTCAAAGTTTGTTATGACTTCAGCCACTCCCCTTGCTTCCCTAAAAGCAGGCGAAGTTACCGAAGATTTGCCCTCCCTGCTTGATATGTTCCTCGGCCGTCACGGCGGCAGTCTCGGAGAGGTTTGCGCTCTTGCGCTCCTCATAGGCGGCATTTACCTTATAGCAAGAAAAGTAATCTCCCCTGTTATTCCACTTGTTTTTGTGGGAACGGTTGCCGCAGCAATGTTTATTGCAGGCAAGGGTGATTTAGAGTTTGTTGCTTATGAGATTCTCAGCGGCGGTCTTCTGCTGGGTGCAATATTCATGGCAACCGACTATACCACAAGCCCCGTAAGCTTCAAGGGCAAAATAATTTTTGCCATCGGCTGCGGACTTATTACCTCGCTTATCCGTATTTTCGGCAGTCTGCCCGAGGGTGTATCTTTCTCAATTATCCTTATGAACATTTTTGTTCCCCACATTGAAAAGCTTACAACAGCTAAGCCTTTCGGCACACCGAAAAGGGACAAAAAAGCTGAAAAAGCTGCCAAAAAAGAGAAAAAGGAGGCAGCCAAGGCATGAAAAAGTTTAAACCGAGCGATATTTTAAAACCAACCATTGTTCTGACCGCTATTTGCCTTGTTACCTCTGCCCTGCTTGCGGTAACAAACCTGGCAACAGCACCCGTTATTGAAAAGCTTGCCCTTGAAACGGCACAGAACACAAGAAAGCTTGTTTTGGCTCAGGCTGATGAATTTAAGGACGAAACTCTCGGCCAAACAGCTTACTGCACAGGTCTTGATGAAAGCGGCGAAATAATCGGCTATGTTTTCACAACCTCCGCTAAAGGCTACGGCGGCGATGTTAAGGTTATGGTCGGAATAAACGCCGACGGCACAGTTTCCGGCGTTCAGATACTTGAGCTAAGCGAAACTCCCGGCCTTGGCATGAACGCACAGAAAGAGAGCTTCCTGACCCAGTTTGTCGGCAAGGTTGCAGGCATCACAGTCAGCAAAAGCAACCCCGAAGAAAATCAAATCCAGGCACTTACAGGCGCAACAATCACTTCAAAAGCAACTACCTCAGCGGTTAACCAAGCTCTTGAACTCTATGACACAATTACAGGAGGTGCAAAATAATGGCTGAGAAAAAACCTCTTATTAAAGAATTTACCAAAGGCTTAATCGCCGAAAACCCCGTACTCCGCCTTGTTTTGGGCACCTGTCCCACACTTGCCGTTTCAACCTCGGTTACAGGCGCAATCGGCATGGGCGTTGCGGCATCAATCGTTCTTATCTGCTCCAACATTGTTATTTCCGCTTTGCGTAAAATAATTCCCGGCAAGGTGAGAATCCCTGCGTATATCGTCATTATCGCTTCCTTTGTTACTATTGTTCAGATGCTTGTTAAAGCATATGCTCCTGCCATTGACGAAAGCCTCGGCGTTTATCTGCCCCTTATTGTTGTTAACTGCATTATCCTCGGCCGTGCCGAAGCTTTTGCAGGCAAAAACTCAGTTATAGCGTCTGCATTCGACGGCATGGGCATGGGCGTAGGCTTCACAGGTGCTCTGCTTGCAATGGCTTTGATTCGTGAATTTTTCGGCACAGGTTCTATCGCCGGTATCCGGATCATTCAGGAAGCATGGCCTATCGACCCCATGATTATCTTCATCCTGCCTCCCGGCGGCTTCTTCGCATTCGGTATTCTCATTGCCGTTGCAAACAAGATTGCCGAGAGCAAGGGCAAGCCCAAGGCAGAGCTTCACGGCTGTGAAAGCTGTCCCATGGCGGCCAACTGCTCGCTGATTAAAGCTCCCGGCGAAGACAATGTTAAGGAGGCGACTGTAAAATGACTAAAGCATTTTTATCAATTCTTATTACAGCTATCCTCACAGAAAACTTCCTGCTGAGCAAATTCCTCGGTATCTGCCCGTTCCTCGGTGTTTCCAAAAAGCTCAACACCGCAACAGGTATGTCCATGGCAGTTATCTTCGTTATGCTCCTTGCAACCGCAGTAACCTACCCCATTAACACACTGCTTGAAAATAACGACATGGAATATCTCCAGACTATTGTTTTCATCCTTGTTATTGCGGCGCTTGTTCAGCTCGTTGAAATCGTGCTGAGGAAGTATATTCCTGCTCTTTACAGCTCCCTCGGTATTTATCTTCCTCTTATCACTACAAACTGCGCCGTGCTCGGTGTTGTTATTCTCAACATTGACAAGGGCTACGGCTTTGCAGAGTCAATGGTCAACTCTCTGGGCGCAGGTCTCGGATTTTTGCTTGCCATGGTTATGTTCGCAGGCGTCAGAGAAAGGCTTGAAAGCTGCGATATTCCGAAATTCATGCAGGGCTTGCCAATAACTCTTGTTGCAGCCTCCCTCACCTCTATCTCGTTCCTCGGCTTCACGGGAATTGTAGAAAACTTGTTTAAATAAGAAAGGCGGAATAAAATTATGTCACCAATTCTTCTTGCAATCATAGTTGTTTCCGTCATTGGTATCATCGCCGCTATTGTGCTTGCCGTAGCTTCTATTGTTATGGCGGTGCCGGTTGATGAAAAAGCGGAAGCTATTCGAGCAGAGCTCCCCGGCGCCAACTGCGGCGCTTGCGGCTTCTCAGGCTGTGACGGCTATGCTGCCGCACTTTCCAAGGGAGAAACAACCTGCACTACTCTCTGCGCACCGGGCGGCTCCGAAACAAGCAAAAAAATTGCCGCTATAGCAGGCCTTTCAGCAGGCGAAATTGAGCCCCATGCGGCTGTTGTTCTCTGCCAGGGCAACACTCACAACTGCGGCACAAAGCTCAACTACAGCGGCGTTAAAAGCTGTAAAATGGCAACTCAGCTCTTCGGCGGTCCTAAAGACTGCATATACGGCTGTATCGGCTTCGGCGACTGCATTGAAGCCTGCGAATACGATGCAATCCACATCTGCGACGGTGTTGCAAGAATCAATCCCCTTGCTTGCCGTGCCTGCAAGGCTTGCGTTAAAACCTGCCCCAAGGGGCTTATTGAGCTCATGCCTCTTCACAAGACAAAGTCGGCTGTTCTTTGCGCAAACAAAGATAAGGGCGCTCTGACCCGCAAAGAGTGCAAGGCAGGCTGTATAGGCTGTATGAAGTGCGTTAAGGCTTGCGAATATGACGCAGTCAAGGTTGAAAGCTTCTGTGCAAAGGTTGATTACGATAAATGTATCGGCTGCGGCAAATGCCACGAGGCTTGCCCCGTAGGTGCAATAGATTTAATCGAGCTTGGCAAGCTTGCACTCAAAAGCATAAACAGAATTTAACGAACAATACAATATACAAAAACAGCAGTTTCTTGGAATCAAGAGGCTGCTGTTTTTAATCATTAATATGCTAAAATTTAATACATAAACTAAAAAACTGCATCAAAACTTTAATAAGTTCTGACGCAGTTTTTTATTACTTTAATATGCGGTTAAATTATTGCTGTTCCGGTACAGTCGGAATAGTAATCTTATCAAAAATTGAATCTATCCGTTTTGTTGTGTTTTCCGCAGTTGTATCAGGCTGGTTATCGGGCAAGGTTGTGTTTTCTTCCGTCGGTGTATCGCTCGTAACGGGTTCAGTTGCACCGGAAGCAGTTGTAGGCTCCTCATTGGGTTCTGTTGGCTTAATCCACCCCAGCAAATCACGCTTTGTTGTGGTTTCGCTTGCTACATAGGCAGTAGTGCGTTCGCCGCCGCTGCTTTGATTATTATTGCCGGAGCTTGAAGAATTATTGTTATATCTGACATAGGTGAGAGCTGAAACACGGTTGCTGTCCAGCTCAATATTTGTAGTGCCGTAAAGGGCAAGCTGAACACGCTGAGCTGCTAAGGGATAATCCACAACCCAATATGATATACCGCTGAATCTTGCATCAGCTCTTGTATCCTCATCGGGCATGGTAACCTGCTTAATTTCATAGTTCATCCAGCCCTGTGCAAGTGCCTGTGCGCCGTAGGAAATAATACTTCTCTTGGGGCAATCTGTTGCAAGGAGAGGGAGCAAGGTATCAATAGCATTGTTGAGCTGACCGATCGAAGCACCCTTTGCGCTCTCAATAATAGCGGTGATAACGCCTCTCTGGCGGCGTGTACGGGAAACATCGCTATCGGCATCGCACTTACGGATACGGGCATAAACAAGAGCCTGTTTGCCGTTGAGGTGAACCTTGCCGTAGTTGGGAATTTTTTCGATTTTGGTTGTAGTGCGGTTGATATATTTCTGCTCGTATTCTTTCATATCAACCGTAATACCGCCAAGAGCATCAATAACCTTGGGGAAGCTTGTAAAGTCAACTGCTACATAGTAGTCAATATCTACCTTATAGTCTCGCTCCAAGGTTTCAACCGTAGCTTTAGCGCCACCTGCAGAATAGGTTGCGTTTACCTTTGCAACTCGACCTGAGCCGTTCGCTTCAAAATATGTGCGGCTGTCTCGCATAAACGAGCACAGGGTAATGGTTTCGGTCTTTTTGTTGATTGATACAAGAATAAGTGAATCCGAGTTGCCGCCCCTCTTAACGCCGTTTTTGCCGTCAATACCGATAAGCAAAACATTGACCACATAATCCTGTTTCATGATGCTGCCATCAAGCTGATACCATTTTTTGAGCAAATCGTCAAGTGAAGCCGCATCGGATATTTCGTGCATTGCCTCGAACTCGGCATCGTCAAAATTCTCCGAATAATTTTCGTCACCTGTGAAATCTTCGCCGTTGCCTGCAAAATTGATTTTATCCAACTTATCATTGATAAAAACGGCGACAAGAGCAACAATGGCAAGCACTAAAACCACTACCAGGCTTATTAGAATCCTCTTAGTATTTTTTTTGTTATTTTTAGCCATAAATTCTATAAACTTGTTGGGATATACTAATTCTCTTTGCTCCAATGGTTTGTGACCACGCCGGTAGCTTGGCTTTTCCATGGAGCTATCGGAATAGACATCCTCAAACTGTCTGTTATTATTCTCCATATCTTTTTCCTTCAAAAATCAGTTTCGCTTATTCTTCCGTTTTCTCCTCCGACTCCTGCGATACCGCTTCTGACATTTCTTCAACTGCCTCATCCTCAGGCTCACGCTCAGCTGTAGTCACGGTGACGAGCTTATCCCCCTCACCGACACGCATTACACGAACGCCCTTTGATGTACGGGAGAAGAGGCTGATTGAATCGCTGGGCATACGGATTATTACACCGTCTGAAGAAATAAGGATAATATCCTCATCCTCTTTAACATTCATTAGAGCGGCTACATTGCCGTATTTTTCGGTCTTATAGTTTGTTACACCCTTACCGCCACGGGACTGAACACGGTATTCATCGGCGGGACTGCGGCGGCCGTAGCCTGTTTGAGTAACGGTCAAAATGAAGTCGCCCTCTGCAATCTTATCCATGCCGACAACCTCGTCATCATCACGCAGCTCAATAGCCTTAACACCTCGTGCCGTTCTGCCGATAGGTCTTGCATCGTTTTCATTAAAGCGGATTGAGAAGCCGTTGCGTGTGGCAACGAGCAAATCATCATTGCCGTAGGTGAGCTTAACCCATGCAAGCTCATCATCCTCGTCAAGGTTGATTGCAATTACACCGTTCTTACGGATATTTTTGTATGCATCAAGAAGCGTACGCTTAATAATACCCTTTCGTGTTACCATGCAGAGATATTCACCGTCAGCCTCGGCAGGCACTTTAATCATTGCGGAAATCTTTTCGTCCGCTTCGAGGGGAAGAATGTTGACCGCATTCATGCCCTTGCCTGTGCGTGAGCTTTCGGGAATTTCGTAGCCCTTGAGCTTATATGCCTTACCGAAATTGGTAAAGAACATAATATAATCGTGAGTTGAGCAGGTGAACATTGTCTGAACAAAGTCCTCCTCACGGCGAGTCATACCCATGACGCCTCTGCCGCCTCTGCGCTGGCTGCGATAAGTATCGGCAGGCATACGCTTTAGATAGCCCTTGTTTGTGAGTGTATAGACGCTCTCCTCCTCAGGGATAAGGTCCTCAATATCAACCTCACCGCTGACATTGCAGATTTCGGTGCGTCTTTCATCGCCGTATTTTTCTTTCGCCTGAAGAGCCTCTTCCTTAACTATCTCACGAATCTTAATTTCGCTCCCGAGAATTTCAAGGTATTCGGCAATTTTCAGCTTGAGGGCAGCCATTTCGTCTTCCAGCTTTTGGCGCTCCATACCTGTCAACTGACCTAAGCGCATTTCAACAATTTTTTGCGCCTGAATATCGTCAAGGTCAAAGCGCTCCATCAAGCGCATTTTACCTGTTGCCTGGTCAGGCGAAGAACGCAAAATACTGATAACTTCATCAATAAAATCAAGAGCAATGAGGTAGCCCTCTAAGATATGGGCTCTGTCCTGAGCTTTTTTAAGATTAAACTGTGTGCGGCGGGTTATAACTTCGCACTGGAACTTGATGTAGTTTTCCAGCATTTCCTTAAGAGTTAAAATGCGGGGAACACCGTCAACAAGAGCGAGCATAATAACGCCGAAGGTTGACTGCATCTGTGTTAGGTTATAGAGATGATTGAGCACAACCTGAGGGTTTGCATCGCGCTTAAGGTCAATAACAATGTGCATACCCTCGATTGCGGAATAGTCGTTAATATCGGATATGCCCTCAATGCGCTTATCCTTAACAAGGTCTGCAATGCTCTCAATAAGGCGAGCCTTGTTGACCATGTAGGGAATTTCAGTTATATTTATACGGAAGCGTCCGTTCTTTTCTTCTTCAATTTCTGCCTTGGCGCGCACGGTAATTTTACCTCTGCCTGTAGCGTAGGCAGCTCTGATACCGCTCTTGCCCATAATCAGACCGCTTGTGGGGAAATCAGGACCCTTGATGTGCTCCATGAGCTCCGGCAAATCAGCCTCAGGATTATCTATAAGACAGCAAATACCGTCAACAACCTCGCCGAGGTTGTGGGGCGGAATATTGGTTGCCATACCGACAGCAATACCCGTAGAGCCGTTTACAAGCAGGTTGGGTATTCTCGACGGCAAAACAGTCGGCTCTTTGAGGCGATCATCGTAGTTGGGCACGAAATCAACCGTGTCCTTATCAATATCACTGAGCATTTCAAGAGAAATTTTGCTCATTCTGGACTCTGTATAACGGTAAGCGGCAGGCGGATCGCCGTCTATTGAGCCGAAGTTACCGTGGCCGTCAACCATGGTGTAACGCATAGAGAAAGGCTGGGCAAGGCGAACCATTGCATCGTAAACCGAAGCGTCACCGTGGGGATGATAGCGGCCGAGAACAGAACCTACAGTATCCGCACATTTTCTGTACGGCTTGTCCGGATAGAGATTGTTCTCATACATTGTGTAGAGTATTCTTCTGTGAACAGGCTTCATGCCGTCACGCACATCGGGCAAAGCACGGGCTGTGATAACGGACATTGAATAGTCGAGAAACGACTTACGCATTTCACTGTTAATCTCGACATTGATAATTTTTTGATTGGCAACAGATTCTGCATCAAAACCCATTTTAAATCACCTTTGGCGCCGACCGGATTTCACCTTGCCGGCGCCAATTCCTTATCATAATAGTTAAGTTGTGGGAAGCCTCAGTTTACAGGGAAGAATGCCTTGTGAACTGCTGCAACAGCCTTATCAGCCTTATCAATATCAATAAGAACTGAAATTTTGATTTCGCTTGTGGCAATCATCTGGATGTTGATATCCTGCTCGTAGAGAGCCTCGAACATCTTGGCAGCTGTGCCGGGGTGAGTTTCCATACCTGCACCGACGACAGAAACCTTTGCAACGCTTGTGTCGCAAATGATGCTCTCATCGGGAATATCGAAGCACTTTTTGATTGTTTCAACAGCAAGGTCGCCGTTGGATTTAGCAACTGTGAAAGTGATATCCTTTGTATCATTTCTGCCGACAGACTGAAGGATTATATCAACATTGATATTCTTTGCTGCAAGCTTATCAAAGAGCTTGAAAGCAATGCCGGGTGTGTTTGGCACACCGATGATTGACATTCTTGCTACATCTGTATCCTTAGTAACGCCTCTGATTAACATTTTTTCCATTTTAGCTACCTCCTTGACAATGGTGCCGGGTACTCTTTTAAGGCTTGAAAGAACCTCTACCTCGACATTGTATTTTTTGGCCATTTCGACCGAGCGATTGTTTAGAACCTGTGCGCCGAGCGTTGCAAGCTCAAGCATTTCATCATAAGTAATTTCCTGAAGCTTCCTTGTGCCCTCTACCTTGCGGGGGTCAGCAGTGTAAACGCCCTCAACATCGGTAAAGATTTGGCAGCGGTCTGCATGAAGAGCAGCTGCGATTGCAACAGCGCTTGTGTCGGAACCGCCTCTGCCGAGAGTTGTAATATCGTCAAAGCCGTTGAGACCCTGGAAGCCTGCTACGATAACGATATTGCGCTTGCCGATTTCGTTTTTAAGTCTTTCAGGCTGAATCGTCTTAATTCTTGCAGAGCCGTAAACATTGTCTGTTCTGAAGCCTGCCTGCCATCCGAGAAGGGAAACTACGGGGTAGCCCTCTGCTTCGATAGCCATTGCAAGCAGTGCGCTTGACATCTGCTCGCCTGCGCTCAGGAGAGAATCCATTTCACGCTTTGATGCTTTCGGGTTAATTTCGGCCGCCTTTTCAATAAGGTCGTCCGTTGTGTCGCCCTGTGCGGAAACAACTGCTATAACATCGTTACCCTGCTTGTAGGTATCGATTATGATTGAAGCAACATTACGCACACGGTCAGCATTTGCAACGGAGCTGCCACCGAATTTCTGTACTATCAATCCCATTTATAATAACCTCCTAATGGTACTGTCTGAATAATACTGTATTTTAAAATTAATAATCAGTAACTCTGATTACGCTGCCTACTTCAAAATCAGCCTTTGCAATTTTCTCATCAAACTCACGCTGAGCAACTGTATTTGTGATGAAGCCGATTTCGTCTGCGGCCGCACCCTCATATGTCAGGTACTGAACATCGCCGAAGAGAGCGCTGACGCTCTGCTTGGCGGCTTCAATATCGGCAGCCTTTGCACGGACAAAGAAAGGATGCTTTATATCAAGGTAGTTAACAACATAATCTGCAATGCTGTCATCCCAACCGAACAGCTTTCTGCGAACGGTGTGTCTTGCACAGTCGATAACATCGGCTACAACGGCGCTTGCTGTGGGAAGCTTGCCTGCGCCTCTGCCGTAAAACACTACATCGCCTATAGCATCGCCGCGCACAAGGATTGCATTGAATACATCGTCAACACCGGCAAGCTGGCTGTGTCCCTGAATAAAAGCAGGAGAAACCATTGCGCTGATTTTGCCGTCGCCATATCTGGTTGCACGGCCGATAAGCTTAATTACGCCGCCCCATGCCTTTGCATATTCAACATCGGCAAGAGTGATTTTTGTAATGCCCTCTGTGTAAACCTCGTCGGGATAAACATGGTTGCCGAAGCAGAGAGATGCCAAAATACAAATCTTCCTGCAAGCGTCCTTGCCCTCAACATCTGCGCTGGGATCACGCTCTGCATAACCAAGCTCCTGAGCAATTTTAAGAGCGGCATCAAAGGTAAGGCCCTCGTTAATCATCTTTGTAAGGATGAAATTTGTTGTGCCGTTGAGAATACCTGCGATTTCGTCAATCTCGTTAGCTGCAAGGCAGGAGCTGATGGGACGGATAATCGGGATGCCGCCGCCAACGCTTGCTTCAAACAGGAAGTTTACATTTTTTTCTTCTGCAGCCTTGAGAAGCTCGTAGCCCTTAGCCGCAACAAGCTCTTTGTTGGAAGTGACAACGCTCTTGCCTGCCTTAAGGCAATCGAGAACAAACTCATAAGCGGGATGTACGCCGCCCATTGTTTCAACAACAATACCTATGCTGTCATCGTTCAAAATATCCTTAAAATCCTTGGTGAAAAGCTTTTCGTTTTCGTCATCGGGGAAATCACGCAAATCAAGTATTCGAGTAAGCTCCAAAGAGTCCTGAGTGCTTCGTTTAACAATGCTCGCATGGTTCTTTTTGAGGACTTCGGCAACGCCTGAACCGACTACGCCGTAGCCCATAATTGCTATATTCATACATTCTCCTCCGAATGGAAATTATTTGCTTAAATGCTAAAAAATTTGCAATAAGACATCATACCCATCTTATTTTTAGCATTATACCATATATTATAATATAAATAAAGGGTTTTTAGAAAAAAAGTTCGATTTTTTGCATATAAAAAGCCGTGCGTTTCGTTAAAAACACACGGCCTTAAAAATTCTGTTTATGTTAGTCCTCTATAGCGGCTTTGCCTGCAAATGCGGCACGGATTTTCTCGTAGTTCTCCGCAGAGAATTTAGGGCTTCTGTCATAGTTATAAACGCCGTTTTGCTCCTGCTCAACATTGGTCAGCTGAGTGTAGCAATAGGCGCAGCAAGCCTTGCTGCCGAGTATAGCCTTTGTCTGAGCGCACATACGGTCAACCGCCTCGTCCTCGGTTTTCGGCATCTGACCGTAGCCCCAGCCGTTTTCCATGCCGGGAGCCCACCAAACTCCGCCGTATTCGCTGACGAAATAGGGCTGACCCTCATACTTCTGTCTCTTGGGATGAGGCTCATGAACGACACCGGCTTCAAGGTCGTTTTCCGCCATCATTTCTCCCAATTTCTCAGGATTCGACTCATATTCGTGGACATCGTAAATATCGGTCATAACATGGAAATTGCCGCTTGTATCAATGCAGGGGCGAGTATTATCCGCCGCCTTTGTAACAAGGTAAATGCCCGCCAAAACATCGTCCGCCTGCCTTCTGCCTTCCCAATCCCAGGTTTCGTTAAAGGGACACCAGCCAATGATTGCAGGGTGGCTGAAATCACGGTCGATTACTTCAAGCCAAGGGGGAATAAAGCGAGCCAGAGCGCCCGAATCGCTGTGGTCGATGCCCCAGTTACCGTATTCTCCCCAAACGATATATCCCAATCTGTCGCAATGGTAAAGGAAACGCTGCTCAAAAACCTTTTGATGAAGTCTTGCGCCGTTAAAGCCGCAAGCCATAGACAGCTCAATATCCTTTACAAGAGCTTCTTCGCAGGGCGCAGTATTGATGCCATCGGGATAGAAGCCCTGGTCGAGAACAAGGCGCTGGAACACCTTTTTGCCGTTGATGCACATACAGTTATCCTTAATAGAAACTGTGCGCAATCCGAAATAGCCCTTAGCCTCGTCAACAACTTCGCCGTTCTTGAGAAGCTCGTACTTCAAATCGTAAAGCCTGCCGTTGCCGACTTCCCAGAGGTGAACTTCATTTAGAGCAATGGAAAGATTAACGGTATTGCACATAACATCGGCAACAGCCATACCCACTTCTTCGCCGTTATAATAGGCAGTGAGCTGAATTTCCGTGTCGTTTATATCGCCCTCAACGGCAATATCGCAGTTGATAATGCCTGAAAGATCAGCTGTTTTGATTTTTGAATTTTTGATATATGTACCGCCAACCTGTTCAATCCAAACAGTCTGCCAAATACCTGTTGTTCTTGTGTAATCACAGCCGTGAGAATAAAATTCTTCACTCTGCTTGCCGCGTGGCTGAACGCCGGGAATCATAAGGTCAACAGCGTTTACAACTATAGTGTTTTCGCCATCCTTAATCGCCTCAGTGATATCATATGCAAAACCTGTATAACCGCCTGTGTGCTTTTTAAATTCAACGCCGTTTACCCAAACGGTTGTTTCATAGTCGCAGGCCTCAAAATGCAGAATAGTCCTGCCCTCGCCTTTTACAAGCTCAACTTTTCTGCGGTACCATACAGAGTGCATAAAATCCTTGTAATTTATGCCCGAAAGCTCACTTTCGGGGCAAAAAGGAACAATTATTTTCTTTGAATAAACAGCATCGTCGGCAAACATTTTGCGAGCTTTGCCGCTATTGCCGAAATCAAATTCAAATTCCCATTCGCCGTTTAAGTTGATATAGCTTTCACGGACGAACTGAGGACGGGGATATTCGCAACGGGGAATACGGTTAGACATAATATACCGCCTTTCTAAGTTTAGCTAAAAAAATCTCTTTTAAATTTTTGATTTGCTCTCAAGCAAGCTGTTCTTTTCATCCCAAAGCTTCTGAGAGAGGTCAACATAATATTTATGTGGGTTTTCAAATCGTGTTACCTCATCCCAAAGAGTATCTACCTGAGCGTTGCAGAAAGCTTGAATTTCTTTTAAGCTTGGGCAGGTGTAGACGCTTTCGCCGTTTTCAAACAGCTGAACCTGCAAGGGCTTAGCTGTGAAATTAGTAACAGTCTTGCGCTTCCATGTGTATTCGGGGTCAAACAGCTCGTAGGGCTCGTTTGAATCAATAACCTCATCCTTGAGAGTTATGACATCGGCAATGGCCTTGCCTGTTACATTGTCGTAAAGACGCCACAATTTCTTAAAGCAAGGTGTTGTAATCTTGCCTACATTTTCGCTTATCTTGATTTTCGGCACAAATTCATCACCGTGTTTAACAGCCGCAAGCTTATAAACGCCACCGAAAACAGGAGCGGAAGAAGCGGTAATAAGCCTCTCGCCTACGCCGAATGAATCCACCTTTGCACCCTGAATAAGCATATCACGGATTATATATTCATCAAGTGAATTGGAGGCAACTATTTTGCAATCCTCAAAGCCGGCTTCATCGAGCATCTTGCGGATTTTTTTAGAAAGATAGGTTATATCACCGCTGTCAATTCTAACGCCCTTGGGACGGAATCCGCGGGGCAAAACCTCACGCTTGAAGGCTTCAATCGCATTAGGCACACCGCTTTTTATAACATTGTAGGTATCGACAAGCAAAGTGCAGTTATCGGGGTATTCCCTCGCATATGCGCAAAAAGCATCAAGCTCACTGTCAAACATCTGAATCCAGCTATGTGCCATTGTGCCCAATGCAGGGATATCGAAATCACGCTCGCTCATAACGCAGGCAGTACCCACACAGCCGCCTATATAAGCGGCTCTTGCGCCGTAAATCGCTCCGTCAAAGCCCTGAGCACGGCGTGAGCCGAACTCCATAACAGCTCTGCCGTCTGCCGCACGGACAATGCGGTTAGCCTTAGTTGCAATCAAGCTCTGGTGATTGATGCAAAGCAAAACCATTGTTTCAATGAGCTGAGCCTGAATAACGGGGCCTTTAACAGTTATTATAGGCTCGCCGGGGAAGATAGGCGTACCCTCAGGCACAGCCCAGACATCGCAGGAAAACTTGAAGTTTTTGAGATAATCCAAAAATGCTTCGTCAAAGCCTTTTTTGCGCAGCATATTTATGTCGTTTTCGCTGAATGTAAGAGATTCCAAATATTCAACAAGCTGCTGCACGCCTGCCATAATCGCAAAACCGCCGCCGTCAGGCACAGAGCGAAAGAACATATCAAAAACCGCTGTGCTATCCTGCATACCGTTGCTGAAATATCCCTTTGCCATAGTCAGCTCATAAAAATCCATCAGCGCAGTAAGGTTACGGCCGCGCTCTCCATCTCGTTTAAAGGCCATTGTGTGCACCTCATTCTATTAATCAAGCTAAAATTATTTGCTAACAATTATAGCATAATTTAAACAAATTACAACAGTATTTATATTTTTATTTTTGCGTAACATTTAAATAAAAATTTATACAAATAGTAGTGTCAGTTTACCCAAGTTCACAATCATTTAACGCTTGTATAAAAAAACATTAAAAATCTTATTGAAATATCAGCAAATCAGTGATATAATTGTTGACAAGCGTTATATTACATATAAACGGTTTTTTCAGCAAAAGCCACAGCATTATACGATTTGTTTAACTTATTACTTGGTATTTTATATTTTATTTTGACGAATAAATAAAGGAGACAAACAATGAGAATCAGAAAACAATCGCTCGGCGACAGAAACATTGTCGGAGCAAGAATTGAGCAGCGCCGCAAAGACATCGGCCTTAAGCAAAAGGATTTGCTCACTCAGCTCCAGATAAACGGCGTTGACCTCAATGCTTCAGGTCTTTCAAAGCTTGAAGGTCAGCTGAGATATGTTTCAGACTTTGAGCTTGTTGCCATCGCAAAGGTTCTCAATGTAAGCATTAATTGGCTGGTAGGTTTAGAGGACTGATAATTTAGGATAAATATTTTACATTAAAAAGGGCTAAGGATTTTCGATTTCTCAGCCCTGATTTTTTTCTTTTTTCGTATTTTATTTGCCGCTCAAAACCATTTTAACAACCGCCATACACTCCCTAAAGCAGCTCGGCAGCACCGTGTAAGCAGCAGTTGAGCTATGGGAATGGGTTGTATTTGCCACTCCCGCATTTCCTGCCAAAATGCCTGCACGAAACACATGATATTCACTTGTGACAAAGCAAACCTTATAATTTTTGCCTAAAGTATTGTCAAGTATTTCCTTTGAGTACAGAAAGTTTTCATATGTGCCGGTCGCATTTTCTTCTTTGAGTATTTTCCCCTTAGGTATGCCAAGGCTGAGCAAATAGCGTTCCATTGCCAACGCTTCGGTAATATCCTCCTGCGGTCCTTGACCTCCGCTTACAACAATAAGGGCATCATTATTTTGCCGATAACATTCAGCCGCCTCATCAAGCCTGTTTTTCAGTCCGACGGAGAGCATTTCTCCCCGTATTCCGCTCCCCAAAACAACGATTGCATCCTCATCGCCTCTTACCGTATCATTCAAACCGAAGCCAAAAAGGAACACCGCAAAGCAAAGCAGAACGCCTATTCCGCCGAAGAAGAGCCCTTTAAGCCATTTTGGTATGCGTTCTGTTGTTTGCTTAGGTAACATTCCGTAAACAAGCAGAACAAGACCCAGCACAAAGTTGACAACAAGCCCCATATTCATATTTGATGTTACAGACATAACCGCAGCATTTACTATCAGCACTGCGCCGATGATTATAACAAGGGCTTTTTTGAGCCTTTGCTTTTTCAATTTTATCTCCCCTTTTCTCTTTCCTTTGACAATTATTGTATATTAAATTTCTTAAGGAAAAATTAAAATGGGATTACAATTAAACAACAAACCAATTACAAATTATCAAAAAAGCACCCAACCTCGCAAGGTTGAGTGCTTAAATTGTTTAGGTGTAGGTTCTATGCCTCATTCAGCCAATCAATTATTCGTTGATAGATGTAACAACGCCTGAACCAACTGTACGGCCACCCTCACGGATAGCGAAGCGGAGACCCTCTTCGATAGCGATGGGAGTGATGAGCTCAACATTCATAACAACGTTGTCGCCGGGCATGCACATTTCAACACCTTCGGGAAGGCTGATAACACCTGTAACGTCAGTTGTTCTGAAGTAGAACTGAGGACGATAGTTGTTGAAGAAAGGTGTGTGACGGCCGCCTTCATCCTTGGAAAGGACATAAACCTGGCCGGAGAACTTTGTGTGAGGGTTGATTGAACCGGGCTTAGCAAGAACCTGGCCGCGCTCGATTTCTGTTCTCTGAATACCACGAAGAAGTGCGCCGATGTTGTCGCCTGCCTCTGCATAGTCGAGGATCTTACGGAACATTTCGATACCTGTAACAACAGTCTTTCTTCTCTCCTCTGTGAGACCGATGATTTCAACTTCTTCACCTGTCTTCAACTGGCCACGCTCAACTCTACCTGTAGCAACTGTGCCACGGCCTGTGATTGTGAAAACGTCTTCAACGGGCATGATGAAGGGAAGGTCAGCCTTACGGTCGGGAGTGGGGATGTAGCTGTCAACAGCATCCATGAGTTCCCAGATGGGAGCAAGCTCGGGAGCGTTTACATCGTTGCCTGAGTATTCGAGAGCCTTAAGAGCAGAGCCCTTGATGATGGGTGTATCATCGCCGGGGAAATCATACTCGGAAAGAGTCTCACGGATTTCCATCTCAACAAGCTCAAGGAGCTCGGGATCGTCAACCTGGTCAACTTTGTTCATGAATACAATGATGTAGGGAACGCCAACCTGACGAGCAAGGAGAAGGTGCTCCTTAGTCTGAGCCATGGGGCCGTCTGTAGAAGCGATAACAAGGATAGCGCCGTCCATCTGAGCAGCACCTGTGATCATGTTCTTGATGTAGTCAGCGTGGCCGGGGCAGTCAACATGAGCATAGTGACGAGATTCTGTCTCGTACTCAACATGAGCTGTATTGATTGTGATACCGCGCTCTCTCTCTTCGGGAGCCTTATCGATGTTTGCATAATCGACGAAGTCTGCGCCGCCCTTCATTGCGAGGGTCTTTGTGATAGCAGCTGTAAGAGTTGTCTTACCATGGTCAACGTGACCGATGGTACCAATGTTTACATGGGGTTTGCTTCTTTCGAATTTTGCCTTTGCCATTGGAAATTTCCTCCTTTATGGGAATAAAAAATTTTTTAGATTTTTTGCGTGTGCAAATTCATTTTAACAATTTTTGCATAGAAATGCAAGTGTTTTGTTGAAATTTATAGGGTTAATTGCTTAGTTTGAAGATCTTTCCTTAACAATAGCTTCGGAAATTGACTTGGGAACCTGAGCATAGTGGCTGGGCTCCATAGAATACTGACCGCGACCCTGCGTCTTGGAGCGGAGGTCTGTAGCATAACCGAACATTGATGAAAGGGGAACAAAAGCATTAACCTGAGTTGTACCGGGGCGTGTTTCCATGCCCTGGATTTCGCCGCGGCGTGAGTTAATATCGCCGATAACATCGCCGAGGTAATCATCGGGAACGATGATTGCAAGCTTCATGATAGGCTCCATAAGGATGGGAGATGCCTTGCGCATAGCATCCTTAAATGCCATAGAACCTGCAATTTTGAAAGCCATTTCAGAGGAGTCAACCTCATGGTATGAACCATCATAAAGTGTTACCTTGACATCAACAACATTGTAACCTGCAAGAACACCGGACTGCATAGCGCCCTTGATACCTGCTTCTGTGGGGCCGATAAATTCCTTGGGAATAGATCCGCCGACAACAGCGTTGACGAACTCGTAACCCTTGCCGGGGTTGGGCTCGATCTTGATTTTAACATGGCCGTACTGACCGCTACCGCCTGACTGACGCTTATACTTAGTATCCTGGTCAGCTTCTGCACTGATAGTTTCTCTGTAAGCAACCTGGGGCTTACCTACATTAGCCTCAACCTTGAACTCACGAAGAAGACGGTCAACAATGATTTCCAGGTGAAGCTCACCCATACCGGCAATGATAGTCTGACCTGTTTCTTCATCAGTGTAGCACTTGAAGGTTGGGTCTTCCTCAGCCAGCTTCTGAAGGGCGATGCCCATCTTCTCCTGGCCTGCCTTTGTTTTGGGCTCGATAGCAACACGGATAACGGGCTCCGGGAATTCCATGGATTCAAGGATAACCGGATGATCCTTATCGCAAAGTGTATCACCTGTTGTAGTATTCTTAAGACCGACTGCTGCAGCAATATCACCTGCATAGCAGCATTCAATCTCTTCACGCTTGTTGGAGTGCATCTGGAGGATACGGCCCATACGCTCGCTATTACCCTTTACAGAGTTATAGACTGTTGAACCTGCATCTACTGTACCTGAATAGACTCTGAAGAAGCAAAGCTTACCTACAAACGGGTCTGTTGCAATCTTGAAAGCAAGAGCTGCAAAGGGCTCGCTGTCGGAAGAATGTCTGACTTCCTCTTCATCTGTATCAGGGTTTACACCCTTGATGGCCTCAACATCTGTGGGAGCGGGCATGTAATCAACAATAGCGTCGAGAACCTGCTGAACGCCTTTATTGCGGTAAGATGTGCCGCAAACGATGGGAACCATAGCGTTGTTGATGGTAGCCTTACGGATGCAAGATTTTATTTCTTCGACTGTGAGCTCTTCACCCTCGAAGAATTTCTCCATAAGAGCGTCGTCCTGCTCTGCAACCTTCTCGATGAGCTCATCGTGGTACTGCTGAGCAAGCTCCATCATATCTTCAGGAATGGGCTCGATTCTCTCATCGAGACCTTTATCGTCGTAATAGACGAAAGCACGCATTTCTACAAGGTCAATCATGCCCTTAAAATCGGATTCAGAACCGATGGGAAGCTGAATCGGAACGGCATTACACTTGAGCCTGTCCTTGATCATAGCAAGAACATTGTAGAAATCTGCACCCATAATGTCCATCTTGTTAACATAGATCATTCTGGGAACATGGTATTTATCTGCCTGGCGCCAAACAGTCTCTGACTGGGGCTCAACGCCGCCCTTAGCGCACATAACAGTAACTGAACCATCAAGAACACGAAGTGAACGCTCAACTTCAACTGTGAAGTCAACGTGACCGGGAGTATCAATGATGTTGATTCTATGATCTCTCCAGAAGCAAGTTGTAGCAGCGGATGTTATAGTAATACCACGCTCCTGTTCCTGCTCCATCCAGTCCATTGTAGCGGTACCGTCGTGTGTTTCACCGATTTTGTGAGTCTTACCTGTATAGAAAAGAATACGCTCGGTGGTAGTTGTTTTACCGGCATCAATGTGAGCCATGATACCGATATTTCTGGTCATTTCCAAAGATACCTGTCTTGGCATAATTTCCTCCGTAACAATATAAAGTATAGTGTAACAGAAAGATTACCAACGGAAATGAGAGAAAGCCTTGTTGGCTTCTGCCATCTTGTGGGTATCTTCTCTCTTCTTGAATGCAGAGCCTGTTTCGTTTACTGCGTCCATGATCTCGTTTGCAAGTCTTTCTTTCATTGTTCTTTCGGAACGCTGACGGCTGTAAAGTGTGATCCAACGCAGACCGAGGGTCTGTCTTCTTTCGGGGCGTACTTCCATGGGAACCTGGTAAGTTGCACCACCGACACGGCGAGCCTTAACTTCGAGAACGGGCATTACATTTTCCATAGCTGCCTCGAAAACCTCAAGGGGCTCCTTGCCTGTTTTTTCCTTAACAATGTCGAATGCGTCGTAAACAATTTTCTGAGCGACGCCCTTCTTGCCATCGTACATTACACTGTTGATAAGGCGTGTAACGAGTTTTGAGTTGTAAAGCGGATCGGGCAAAACATCGCGTTTTGCAATCTGGCCTCTTCTTGGCACTTCGCTTCCCTCCTTCATAAATATAATGATATCATAGGTACTCGAGTGACAAAATCCCGTGGCGCCAATGGAGAGGCTATATTTATATATAGTTCACTCTCGCATTGTTGCACTCAGCCTCGGCTGAGTACAGCCTGCTAAGAAGATTTTTGTCCTTTAAGTGTTTTGCTTATACATTTACTGTATAAGAATTATTTTTTGGCTGCCTTCGGACGCTTTGCACCGTACTTAGAACGGGACTGCATTCTGCCGTTGACACCCTGGGTATCGAGTGTACCGCGAACAATGTGGTAACGAACACCGGGAAGGTCCTTTACACGACCGCCGCGGATAAGAACAACGCTGTGCTCCTGCAGGTTGTGACCAACGCCGGGGATATAAGCGGAAACTTCGATACCGTTTGTAAGGCGTACTCTTGCGATTTTACGAAGAGCTGAGTTCGGCTTTTTCGGTGTTGCTGTCTTAACTGCTGTGCAAACGCCTCTCTTCTGCGGAGAATCCTTATCGGTCATGACGTTCTTATGAGAGTTGAGACCTTTCAAAAGAGCGGGAGCCTTGGGCTTCTTCTCGATAGTTTCTCTGCCGTTGCGAACGAGCTGATTAAAGGTAGGCAACAGTTGACATCTCCTTTCTTGTATATTTTATATAAAAAAGCGGTTTATAAGTCGGCTCTTTTTGGCAGAGCTGAACTACACACTTTTTCATTTTGACATACTTTGTTATTTTATCATTATTGACCGCTTTTTGTCAACACTTTTAACAAACTTTTATTAAAAAATTCGTCAAGCTTGACGAATTTACAAGCCCATGAATGGCAACAGCGTTGCTTTGCAGCAACGCTGTCAAGCGTTTTATTCAGACTTTAGATTTATCTAACTGAATCGTACAGCTTATAAATCTGACCGTAGATATTTGAGGCTGCTTTACCGCCGATAGAGGTCAGACCCCAGCTATCGCCGATATCAAGGCCGTCATCGTCATACCAAATTCTCAGATATACGAAATCATCGTCGGGCATGATGTAGCCGAGAGCGTCATTCATAAGGTCGAATACAATAACCTCGTCATTTTCGTCCTGAGCCATGATTTCACAAGCAGGACGATAAGCAAATGTGTTCATATTTCCGCCGCCTACAATAAGCTCCGCATAGGTTTCGCCGGGGCAAAGTATAATCTTGATATCTTTACCCAACTCCATGTAACCAACCTCTGTTGAAGTTGTGATGTTGCCCTTCTTATCCTTATACATTACATTATTAGCAAGTGATAGCTTGCCGAATGCCTTATAAACGCCGTTTTCAACGGGAGCAAGGTATTCTGCGTGCTTAATATTGAGAATGGGCTCAACAATTTTCTCTTCAGCAGGTACCCAATCCTCGCACCAGAGGGTGTAATCATCACTGCCGTCTGCCATAGCTTCTCTTTTAGGGTCAACGATATTTGCCTTGCAGTATTCCTCTGTTTCTGTCATACCGAGGAGGATATAGCCGATTTCTTCGCCGTAACGCATAGTTGAAGTGAGTCTGTTAAGGCCGGAGATGCCGTCATTTGAAGCACCTTGTGATTCGGTATATGTGCCGACTGCGCCCTGAATATAGATAAAATTGCTGCCGCCTGCATTTACAACTTTCTCAGTGTAATAAATGAAATCGGAAGTGATAATCTTTGTGCCGTAGCCTGCAGCTTCGGGATGAACACCGTAGTTTGCAATAATTGTGCTCGTTGAGCCGTCGTAGGGCTTGAACATAAGTCTGTATAGGTAGTCAATCATCACATAGGGAGCGGTGCGGTCACGGATATAATCAGAAATATCCATCTTTGCGAAAGTTAGCTCGCCCTCTTTCATGGACTCTGTGGCTTCCTTAACGCAGGCAACCGTCTTTTCGGTGATATTTGCAAGGAACTTAGTATCAACAGGGTCGCAGAGGTTATCGCTCTTTACCATTGCAGCAAAAAGGTTCTTGAAAACATGGTTGAAAGTATCTGTATAGATACCCTGTGTATCAATACCTGTATGGGTATGAGTTGCGCTTATATTAATACTGACAATATTATTAGCCTTTGCATAGTCCGCCAAAGCTGCACGGATATTTCTGACATCAGCATTTGCAAGTCCGATGCAATCAACAACGGCAAAAACGCTCTTACCTCTGCCTGAGCCGTCGTCCATAACGATTACTCTGACCTTGAGGTCGTCCATGCACTCGTTGAGCTTGAGGTTGATATCGTAGCCGCCCTTATAGTAGCCGACTTCGCTGAAATCATCGGGGAGGATAGAAGCGCTGGCATAGCCGAGGCTCCAATTTGCGTTCGCAGCAGGCTCAGAGATAAACTCGCTGTTGCCCTCCATGAAATTTTCGCTTGAATGGGTTGAGGGATCTTTAATTTTAACTGTTGAGGGAAGAATACCGGAAAAGCCGTTGAGAAGCCCGTGAACAAGCTTGTTAAGGCCGTCACTGACAGCACTGACAGCTGACGAAACGAAGGAATCGCCGCCATTTGACTTTACAGCTGCCGCCGATGCACCGATGCAGGTTGTGAACAGCATTGTTGCACAAAGAGAAACAGCAACTATTGTTTTGAAAACTTTTTTCATAATAATTACTACCTTTCTGAAAAGATAAGCTAATTATAGCACATATTTACATATTTGTAAACAATACACTTAACAAGAAAACAATGCGGCGACTAACATTGCTGCGCACGGTTGCTTAATTAATGTTTTTTACTAATCATGAAAAGAAACAAAAATGCCTCAACACATGACTATGATGACGAGACATAAGATTAAAGCAATCTTCGATTTAAATTAACCACTCTTATGTAAAGAGATATGAGTTTTGCTTAACAAAGCTCGAAGGTATTGTGTAAGAAGCTGTGCATAGTAAAATTAAACTGCTTAGCAATAGAACTTGCCGTAATGCGAACAAAACTATGCTAAACATAATAAAAGTGTTTTTGATTTTTCAGTCAGCCTTGCTGACAGATGCATCAGAGGTATAAAAACAAAAAGAGCCACACCATTTGGTGTAGCTCTATAAAAAATCATACCTTAAAAACCGAACAAAGCGAGGGAGTAATGGAAGGAGTGAATACCAAGTGAGAAAAATGGTTCAAGCCCTCGACCTATTAGTACTGCCAAGCTGAACGTATCACTACGCTTACACATGCAGCCTATCAACCTCATAGTCCATGAGGGGTCTTACTAGCTTATGCTATGGGATATCTAATCTTGGAGATGGCTTCACGCTTAGATGCTTTCAGCGTTTATCCAAACCGCACATAGCTGCCCAGCTGTGCCACTGGCGTGACAACTGGTGCACCAGAGGTGCGTCCATCCCGGTCCTCTCGTACTAAGGACAGCGCTCCTCAAATATCCTGCGCCCACGACAGATAGGGACCGAACTGTCTCACGACGTTCTGAACCCAGCTCGCGTACCACTTTAATCGGCGAACAGCCGAACCCTTGGGACCGAATACAGCCCCAGGATGTGATGAGCCGACAT
>CASFRX010000046.1 GCA_949297075.1 uncultured Oscillospiraceae bacterium
AGAAGCTGGCGGCGTAGGCGGCGCCGTTTTTGAACGCCTTTTTCGTTCCGCTACGCTCCACTCAAAAGGCGTTCAAAAACATTGTACTATATTTTGACTTATTTTTTGCCCAAAATGGGTCACATCTATTTACAACGCAGAGAGCTATGAAAAAATTTTTTAAAAAACTATTGACAAATATATTTTGAGATGATATTATGTATTAGCGTTCTGCGAGAGGACTTGCAGATTAGTTGGTGTTTATGACATTGAGGGTCCACCCGTTCCCATTCCGAACACGGTAGTTAAGCTCAATCGTGCCGACAATACTTGGCGGGCAGCCGCCCGGGAAGATAGGTCAGCGCCAACACAGCAGTTGGTAATTATGACATTGAGGGTCCACCCGTTCCCATTCCGAACACGGTAGTTAAGCTCAATCGTGCCGACAATACTTGGCGGGCAGCCGCCCGGGAAGATAGGTCGTTGCCAACACTAACAAAGGTAGCCACCCAATAGGGTGGTTATTTTTTTGCCTAAAAACAGAATAAATGGTTAAAGGCTGAAACCAAGTTGTAATCGGTTTCAGCCTTCTTTGTTATATATTACATATTGACTAAATATCAGAATAAGCCTGTGATTACGCCGCTTTCGTCAATGTCAATTCGTTCTGCCGCAGGAACTTTAGGCAGACCGGGCATGGTCATAATATCGCCTGTCAAAACAACGATGAAGCCTGCGCCGGCGGAGATTTTTACATTTTTGATAGTTACCGTAAATCCGTCCGGTGCGCCAAGCTTTGTTGCGTCATCAGAGAAGCTGTACTGAGTTTTTGCCATGCAGATTGGCAGGTTTGAAAAGCCCATTGCGTTGAGTGCGGCAATCTGCTTCTTTGCGGCAGGCAGAATACTTATGCCGTCGCCGCCGTAAACTTTTTTGACAATGGCTTCAATTTTCTTTTCGATTGTGCCCTCAAGCTCATATGCAAAGCTGAAATCGTTGGGCTGTTCGCAGAGAGAGATAACCTCTTTCGCAAGCTCTTTGCCGCCTTTGCCGCCATCTGCCCAAACGGTAGAGAGAACAACATTTACGCCGAGCTCTTTGCATTTTGTAATAACAAGGTCGATTTCCGCATCGGTATCCGTGGGGAAACGGTTGACTGCAACAACGGCGGGAAGCTTATACACATTCTTGATATTGGAAACATGGCGCAGGAGATTGGGAATACCCTTTTCAAGTGCGTCAAGGTTTTCGGCATTAAGTTCGGTCTTGGGAACACCGCCGTGCATTTTAAGCGCACGGATAGTTGCAACGATAACAACTGCGCTGGGAGTTAAGCCTGCACAGCGGCACTTGATATCAAGGAATTTCTCTGCGCCGAGGTCTGCACCGAAGCCTGCTTCGGTTACAGCGTAATCTCCAAGTCTCATTGCAAGCTTGGTTGCTGTAACAGAGTTGCAGCCGTGAGCAATATTTGCAAAGGGACCGCCGTGAACAAGGGCAGGAGTGCCCTCAAGAGTCTGTACAAGGTTAGGCTTAATAGCGTCCTTGAGCAGAGCCGCCATTGCGCCTGCGGCTTTAAGCTGACCTGCTGTTACGGGCTGCTCATCATAGGTGTAGCCTACAATTATTTTTGAAAGACGCTCTTTAAGGTCTGCGAGTGAGGTTGCAAGACAGAGCACAGCCATGATTTCGGAAGCAACGGTAATATCGTAGCCGTCTTCACGGGGCACGCCGTTTATTCTGCCTCCTAAGCCGTCGGTTACAAAACGGAGCTGTCTGTCGTTCATATCAACGCAGCGCTTCCATGTAATACGCCTGGGGTCAATATTCAGGCTGTTGCCCTGATATATGTGGTTATCAAGCATAGCGGCAAGGAGATTGTTGGCCGCACCGATTGCATGGAAATCACCTGTGAAATGCAGATTAATATCCTCCATGGGAACAACCTGAGCATAGCCGCCGCCTGCTGCGCCGCCCTTAATGCCGAAAACGGGGCCGAGGGAGGGTTCACGCAAGGCAACCATAACATTTTTGCCCAAACGCTTCATGCCGTCGGCAAGGCCGATGGTTGTTGTGGTTTTGCCCTCGCCTGCGGGGGTGGGGGTAATGGCGGTAACAAGAATAAGCTTGCCTTTCTTGTCAACGCTTTCGGGGATTTTTGTGAAATCAATCTTAGCCTTGTATTTGCCGTAGGGCTCAAGGTAATCCTGAGAAATGCCTGCGGCATCGGCAATAGCCGTAATTGGCTGCATTTCTGCGGATTGAGCAATTTCAATATCTGTTTTCATCGGTATCACATCCTGATTATATAAATTTGTATGATTGGCTCAATTATACCACGGTATGAGCGGAAAAATTTTCTAAATTAGAACAATATCTTTATTGTAGTTAGCAAATTTGTCAAAAGAAAGTCCGAAAAGCCGTCGGTTTATATATAATATAATAAATTTGAAAAAATTTGAGATAATCTTAAAAAAAAAGCTTGCAATCCCTTGCCTCTTGTGATATCATATCAGAGCATGCTATTGTCATAGTGTGCAGATATGTGATGAAACGGAAGGTGGCTGCTCTTTGAAGCAGGGAATTTCCGTGGAGCATGTCCGATCATCGAACCGGGCGACTAGTAATAGTTCTCACTCCGTATTGCGTCTTCTCACGGACGAACAAGGGGTGAAATTGCGCTTAGGCCACCGGAAAGTAGTCATATACTTTTCCGGATTTTGAATGGCTCGGTTGGAAACACCCGGGCGCGTGTGCTTAAAGCGCAGCCCGCCAAATTTTTAGGAGGCGTACAAATGGCAGTCAAAAACAAAATCAGAATCAGACTTAAGAGCTACGATCACAACCTCGTAGACAAAGCAGCAGAAAAAATCGTTGAAACCGCAAGACGCACAAACGCTCAGGTTTCCGGTCCCGTTCCGCTGCCGACCGAAAAAGAGGTCGTAACAATTCTCCGCGCTGTTCACAAGTATAAGGATTCCCGTGAGCAGTTTGAGCAGAGAACACACAAGAGACTTATCGACATTATCAGACCTTCAAACAAAACTGTTGAGGCTCTGACAGCACTTGAGCTTCCCGCCGGTGTTGAAATCGAGATTAAGCTCTAATCCAAATTCACCTGTTCTCTATATTATATACATTATAGTATAGTTTGCTTCACAGGTCATGTTGGCTGAACGCCAACCAATAACCGAAAGGAGAAAAACAACAATGCAAAAAGGTATCATCGGCAAGAAGATCGGCATGACACAGATCTTCGATGCAAACGGCAAAGTAGTTCCCGTTACTGTTGTTGAGGCAGGTCCCTGTCCTGTAACACAGAAGAAGACAATGGAAAACGATGGCTACGAATCCGTTCAGCTCGGCTTCCAGGATGTTAAGGTCGAGCGCCTTACAAAGCCCCTCAAGGGTCACTTTGCAAAGGCAGACGTCGCTCCCAAAAAGGTTCTCAAGGAGTTCAGACTTTCTGATATCTCCGGCGTGAATGTTGGCGACGTTATCAAGGCTGATATCTTTGCAGTCGGCGACATGGTTGATGTCACCGGCACAAGCAAGGGTAAAGGCACAGCAGGCGCAATCAAGAGATGGAACTTCTCTCGCCTGAAGGAAACCCACGGTACAGGTCCTGTTGCCAGACACGCAGGTTCACTTGGTGCTTGTAGCGATCCTTCCCGTGTTTACAAGGGAAAGAAGCTCGCAGGTCACCTCGGTCACGAGAAGGTAACAGTTCAGAATCTCAGCATTGTCAAGATCGACGCAGAGAACAACCTCATCGCTATTAAGGGCGCCATCCCCGGCCCCAAGGGCAGCTACGTCGTAATCAAAGACACTTGCAAGAAAGCGTAAGAAGGGAGTGTACTAAATGTCTACAGTATCAGTTTTTGATATAAGCGGAAAGAAAGTTTCCGATATCGAGCTTGCAGACAGCATCTTCGCTATTGACCCCAATATGTATGCTATGCATCTCGTAGTAGTCAACTATTTGGCTAACCAGCGTCAGGGTACACAGTCAACCCGTACACGCTCAGAAGTAAGCGGCGGCGGCAAGAAGCCCTGGAGACAGAAAGGCACAGGCCGCGCACGCCAAGGCTCCACAAGAGCTCCCCAGTGGTACCACGGCGGTATCGCTCACGGTCCCAAGCCCCGTACCTACGGCGGCGAAATCAACAAGAAAGTCAGAAGACTTGCTATGAAGTCTGCATTTTCAACTAAGGTTGCAGGTAACGAGCTCGTAGTTCTCGATTCCTTCAAGCTTGACGCTATCAAGACAAAGGAAGTTGCAAAGATTCTCGCTGCTCTCAACACCGGCAAAAAGACTCTTATCGTTCTCCCTGAGAAAGATGATGTAGTTTACAGAAGTGCACGCAACATTGCAGGTGTTAAGGTTTCTCTTGTAAACACTTTGAATGTATATGACATCCTTAACTGCGACACTCTTCTTGTCCTCAAGGATGCTGTTGCAAAAATCGAGGAGGTTTACGCATGAGCAAGTTAGCACAGGATATCATCATCCGTCCTCTCATCACAGAGGAGAGCATGGCAGGCACAGCAGATATGAAGTACACCTTCGTAGTTGCTAAGGACGCCAACAAGATTGAAATCGCTCAGGCAGTAGAAAAGCTTTTTGACGGCGCAAAGGTTGCAAAGGTTAACACAGTTAACTGCAGCGGCAAGCTTCGCCGCTACGGCCGTTACGAGGGTATGACAGCTTCCTGGAAGAAGGCAATCGTAACCCTTACAGAGGATTCCAAGACCATCGAGTTCTTCGACGGCATGATGTAATTATTATTTGTTACTTAGGTTAACAAATATTTAAAACAACTATTATCCGGCGGTAAGGTATGGAGCAAGACATACTCCGCGAAGCCGCTTTAAGGAGAGTGAAACTTATGTCTATTAAGGTCTATAGCCCGACAACAAACGCAAGACGCAACATGTCGGTTACAGATTATTCAGGACTTTCAAAGGTAGCTCCTCATAAGAGCCTCCTCGTTCCCATGAACAAAAAGTCCGGCCGTAACAGCTACGGCAGAATCACCGTTCGCCATCGCGGCGGCGGCAATCGCACAAAATACCGCATTATCGATTTCAAGAGAGATAAGCAGGGTATTAACGCAACAGTTCAGAGCATTGAATACGATCCCAACCGCTCAGCTCACATCGCACTTCTCAAATACGATGACGGCGAGTTCAGATACATCCTCGCTCCCGAGGGCCTGAAGGTTGGCGCAACAGTTTGCTCCGGCCCGGATGCAGATATCATCGCAGGTAATGCTCTTCCCCTTACCAACATCCCTGTTGGTACTTTCATCCACAATGTTGAGCTTTATCCCGGCCGCGGCGGTCAGCTGGCAAGAGCAGCCGGTAACTCCGCACAGCTTATGGCTAAAGAGGGCGTCTACGGTCTTCTCCGTCTTCCCTCAGGCGAGCTGAGAAATGTTCCCGTAACCTGCATGGCTACAATCGGTGTAGTCGGCAACGGTACACATGAAAATGTTAAAATCGGTAAAGCCGGCCGTAAACGCCACATGGGCTGGCGTCCCACAGTTCGCGGTTCTGTTATGAACCCCTGCGATCACCCCCACGGTGGTGGTGAAGGTAAGTCTCCGATCGGTCGTCCCGGTCCTGTGACTCCTTGGGGCAAGCCCGCTCTCGGTCTCAAGACCAGAGCTCACAAGAAGCCTTCCGACAAGCTTATCGTAAAGCGTCGTAACGGCAAGTAAGTTGATGAAAGGAGCTAACTAATAATGGGTAGAAGTGTTAAAAAAGGACCTTTCGTGCAACCCAAGCTGCTCGAGAGAGTTGTGGAAATGAACAAAAAAGGCGAAAAGGCTGTTCTTAAGACTTGGAGCCGCAGTTCAACAATATTCCCCGACTTTGTCGGTCACACCTTCGCTGTTCATGACGGACG
Organism: uncultured Oscillospiraceae bacterium; assembly: GCA_949297075.1. GTDB lineage: Bacteria > Bacillota > Clostridia > Oscillospirales > Acutalibacteraceae > UBA8612. The sequence goes on from CASFRX010000046.1 coordinate 5,891, forward strand.
CAAGCATGTTCCGGTATATGTAACGGAGGACATGGTAGGTCATAAACTTGGCGAATTCGCCCCGACGAGAACTTTCAAAGGTCACGCCGGTTCTAAAACATCAAACAGATAAGGTCGAAAGGAGTGTAACAAATGCAAGCAACAGCTAAAGCGACCTTCGTGCGCATAGCACCCCGCAAGGTCCAAATCGTGCTTGACTTGATTCGCAATCAACCCGTTGATAAAGCGATCGCAATTCTCAAATACACGCCCAAGGCCGCGTGTGAACCTGTTGGCAAGCTGCTCAAATCAGCAATTGCTAACGCTGAGAATAACAATGACATGGATGTTTCCAAGCTCTATGTTGCAGCCTGCAATGTAGGCCCCGGCCCCATCCTCAAGAGAATCAGACCCAGAGCTCAGGGCCGTGCGAACAGAATCAACAAGAGAACTTCGCACATCACCATCACTCTGGCAGAGAAAGAATAAGAAAGGAGGAGGTTAAATAATGGGACAGAAAATTAATCCTACCGGTCTTAGAATCGGTGTTATTAAAGACTGGGAATCTCGCTGGTATGCAGATGATAACAGCTTCGGCGATATCCTCGTTGAAGATTACAATCTTCGTGAATACCTCCTCAAGACGCTTGCTCCCGCAGGTGTTCCGAAGGTAGAGATTGAGCGTGACGCTAAGCGTGTTCGCATCAACATTCACTGTGCAAAGCCCGGTATGGTAATCGGCCGCGGCGGTTCCGAAATTGAGAAGCTCAAGAAAATCTGCGAGAAGAAAATCTCCGGTGATAAGGAAGTTTTCATCAACATCGTAGAAATCAAGCAGCCTGACCTCAACGCTCAGCTCGTTGCAGAGAACATTGCTGCTCAGCTTGAGAAGCGTGTTTCTTTCCGCCGTGCTCTTAAGCAGTCTATCTCCCGCACCATGAAGCTTGGCGCAAAGGGTATCAAGACTCAGGTTTCCGGCCGTATCGGCGGCGCAGAAATCGCTCGTACAGAGCAGTACCACGAAGGCACAATTCCGCTTCAGACAATCCGTGCAGATATTGACTACGGTTTCACGGAGGCACACACAACCTACGGCCTTATCGGCGTAAAGGTTTGGATTTACAAGGGCGAGGTTCTTCACGATGCTCGTAAGCCTCGCAGGGAAGGAGGAGCAAAATAATGCTGTTACCTAAGCGTGTTAAATACCGCCGTCAGCAGAGAGGCCGCCTTAAGGGCGCTGCTCATCGCGGTAACAAAGTTACCTACGGCCAGTTTGGCCTTGTTGCCCTCGAACCCGCATGGATCACTTCCAACCAGATCGAGGCAGCTCGTATCGCTATGACTCGTTACACAAAGCGTGGCGGTCAGGTTTGGATCAAGATTTTTCCCGACAAGCCGATTACAGAGAAGCCTGCTGAAACTCGAATGGGTTCAGGTAAAGGTTCTCCTGAATATTGGGTAGCCGTTGTTAAGCCCGGCAGAGTTATGTTTGAGGTTGCCGGTGTTGACGAGGCTGTCGCTCGCGAGGCTATGCGCCTTGCAGCAAACAAACTGCCTATCAAGTGCAAGTTTGTAACTAAGGAAGAAACGGATGGTGAGCAATAATGAAAGCCAGTGAAATCAGAAAGCTTTCCGCTAAAGAGCTGGATGCTAAGCTGCTTGAGCTGAAGGACGAGCTGTTCAAACTGCGCTTCCAGCAAGCCGTTAACCAGCTCGACAATCCGATGCGCATCAGTGCTGTTAAGAAAGATATTGCAAGAATTAAAACCGTTCAGCGTGATATCGAACTTCACGGCACAGACGCTTAAAGAGGAGGTCAAGTTCAATGAGCGAAAGAAACCTTAGAAAAACAAGAGTCGGTATCGTAACCAGCGACAAGATGGATAAGACAGTAGTCGTTTCCGTTAAGGACAGAGTTCCGCATCCGCTCTACAAGAAAATTATTAACAATACAATCAAGCTTAAGGCACACGACGAAAAGAACGAGTGTGGTATAGGCGACCGTGTTCTCGTTATGGAAACCCGCCCCATGTCCAAGGACAAGAGATGGCGTGTAGTTGAGATCATCGAGAAGGCTAAATAATTTTGACGCAAGTGTAAGGAGGCAAACACTGTGATACAGCAACAGACTTACCTGAAAGTTGCCGACAACACAGGCGCAAAGGAAATTATGTGCATTCGTGTTCTCGGTGGTACCAGGAAAAGATACGCTCATGTAGGCGATGTCATCGTTGCTTCTGTTAAGAAGGCAACACCCGGCGGAGTTGTCAAGAAGGGTGATGTTGTTAAGGCTGTAGTAGTTCGTACAGCGTTCAGCATCCGCCGTGATGACGGCACATACATTCGTTTCGACGAAAACGCTGCAGTTATCATCAAGGAAGACAAGAATCCGAGGGGCACCCGTATTTTTGGGCCGGTAGCAAGAGAGCTTCGTGAGAAGGATTATCTCAAGATTCTCTCTCTCGCTCCCGAAGTGCTTTGATGGAGGTACTTTGATATGAATAAGGTTCATGTAAAGAAGGGCGACGAAGTAGTCGTCATCAACGGTAAATACCGCGGCGCACGCGGCAAGGTTATGGAAGTTTCTCCCGCAGAAAACAAGGTTATTGTTGAGGGTGTTAACATCGTAACCAAGCATGTAAAGCCCCGCAAGATGGGTGAGGCAGGCGGCCTTGTTAAGGCTGAAAGCGCACTCTATGCTGATAAGGTTCAGCTCATCTGCCCCAAGTGCGGCAGAGCAACAAGAACCGGCAGCAAAATCAATGCTAAAGGTCAGAAAGTTCGCACCTGCAAAAAGGCAGATTGCGGAGCAGAATTTTAAGGGAGGTACATGACTGAAATGGCACAGCTCAAGACACAGTATACTAACGAGATCGCGCCTGCTCTTATGAAGAAGTTCGGTTATAAGAGCGTCATGCAGGTCCCGAAGCTCGATAAGGTTATTATCAATGTAGGCGCAGGCGAAGCAAGAGATAACGCAAAGGTTATCGACGCTATCGCTTCCGACCTGGCTCAGATCACCGGTCAGAAGCCCATCGTTTGTAAGGCTAAGAAGTCCGTTGCAAACTTCAAGCTTCGTGAGGGTATGCCCATCGGTGTTAAGGTTACACTTCGCGGCGAGAGAATGTATGAGTTTGTAGAGAGACTCTTCAACCTTGCTCTCCCCCGTGTTCGTGACTTCAGAGGTATCAATGCTAACTCTTTCGACGGCAGAGGCAACTACTCCATGGGTCTCAAGGAGCAGCTTGTTTTTCCCGAAATCGATTACGATAAGATCGACAAGGTTAGAGGCATGGATATCTGCTTCGTAACAACAGCTAACACAGACGAAGAAGCTCGCGAGCTGCTCACTCTTATGGGCGCTCCGTTTGCAAAGTAAGGAGGGATTTCCGTGGCTAAAACATCAATGAAGGTTAAGCAGGCAAGACCCGCTAAGTATTCATCAAGACAGTATAACAGATGCAAAATCTGCGGAAGACCGCACGCCTATCTTCGTAAATACGGAGTATGCCGCATCTGCTTCAGGGAGCTGGCTCACGACGGCCAGATTCCCGGCGTAAAGAAAGCAAGCTGGTAAAGAGCAATTGCAAAGGAGGTAACGGTATGCAAATCACTGATTCCATCGCTGATATGCTTACGAGAATCCGTAACGCTAATTCCGCTAAGCATGATACAGTGAAAGTTCCCGCATCCAACATGAAGAAGGCAATTGCTCAGATTCTTGTTGATGAGGGTTATATCAAAAACTACAAGGTTGAGGATGACGGCAAGCAGGGTATGATCGAAATCACCCTTAAGTACGGCCCCAACAAGTCCCAGGTTATTACCGGTCTGCGCAGAGTATCTAAGCCCGGTCTGCGTATGTACACAAACTGTGAGGATATGCCCAAGGTTATGAAAGGCCTCGGTATCGCTATTCTCTCAACATCAAAGGGTATTATGACTGATAAGGATGCACGCAAAGCCAATGTTGGCGGCGAAATCCTTGCATTCATTTGGTAAGGAGGTGCTGCACAATGTCAAGAATAGGCAGATTGCCCATCGCGGTTCCCGCAGGTGTTGACGTTACAATCGACGGCAGCACTGTTACAGTAAAGGGTCCCAAGGGTACTCTTACAAGAACTGTTCACGCTAACATGAAGGTTGAGAAGGATGGCGATTCAATCCTTGTTTCCCGTCCCGACGATTCCAAGCTGAACAAATCACTTCACGGTCTTACAAGAACACTTATTGCTAACATGGTTACAGGTGTTAACGAGAGCTACAAGAAGGAGCTTGAGGTTAACGGCGTTGGTTACCGTGTACAGATGCAGGGCAGCAATCTTGTTATGAACATCGGTTACTCACATCAGGTTATCATGGCTTCTCCCGAAGGCATCACTGTTGAGTGTCCCGCACCTAACAAGATTATCATCTCCGGCGCTGATAAGCAGAAGGTTGGCCAGTTTGCTGCTGAAGTTCGCGAAAAGCGTCCCCCCGAGCCTTACAAGGGCAAGGGCATCAAGTACGCCGAAGAACACATCCGCCGCAAGGAAGGCAAAACCGGCAAGGGTAAATAAGATTGAAGGAGTTGAAACGAAATGGTTAAAAGGCCTGAAACAAGAAAGGCAAGAGACGCACGTCACGCAAGAGTGCGTAAAAAGATCTCCGGCACACCGGAGTGTCCCCGCCTCAGCGTATTCCGCTCCCTTCAGCATATATATGCTCAGCTCATCGATGATGTTAACGGCGTAACAATCGCTGCAGCTTCATCTGTTGAGAAGGATTTCGCAGAGTACGGCGGAAACAAAACCGCTGCCCGCAAGGTTGGCGAATTAGTCGCAAAGCGCGCTGTTGAAAAAGGCATTGAAAATGTTGTTTTTGACAGAGGCGGTTATATCTACCACGGCCGTGTGCAAGAGCTGGCCGAAGGCGCCCGTGAGGGCGGCCTGAAGTTCTGAGTAAGGAGGGTAAAACTTTGGCTAAAATCGACGCATCGGCATTAGAACTCACAGAGCGCGTAGTTACCATTAACCGCGTTTCTAAAACAGTTAAGGGCGGCCGTATCTTTAAGTTTGCTGCTCTCGTAGTTGTCGGCGACGGCAACGGTCTCGTAGGCTTCGGCCTCGGCAAATCCGGCGAAGTTCCGGATGCAATCCGCAAGGGCATTGAGGATGCTAAGAAGAACCTGTTCAGAGTTGCTCTGAAGGGCACAACAATTCCTCATGAGGTTATCGGCAAGTTCGGCGCAGGCGTAGTTCTGCTCAAGCCGGCAGCACCCGGTACCGGCGTTATCGCCGGCGGCCCTGTTCGTGCAGTTGTTGAAACAGTTGGTATCAAGGACATCCGTTCCAAGGCACTTCGTTCCAACAATCCCTGCAATGTAGTTAGAGCTACTATCGACGGTTTGAAGCAGCTTCGCAATGTTGAAGAGGTTGCAGCAATCCGCGGTAAGTCAGCTGAAGAAATTCTTGGTTAAGGAGGGTGGAACAAATGGCAGATATTAAGGTCAAGCTCGTAAAAAGTCTGATCGGTTCCAACAAGAGCCAGATTGCCACCGCTCACGCACTCGGTCTCAAAAAGATCGGCGATGAAAAGGTTCAGCCCGATAATGCAGCTACTCAGGGCAAGGTAAAGAAGATTGTTCACCTTGTTCAGGTTAGCGAAGCGTAAGCAAGGAGGTGCTTGAGAAATGAAATTACACGAACTTTCACCGGCACCCGGTTCCACTTCGGAGCGTAAGCGTATCGGTAGAGGTCCTGCTTCCGGTCAGGGTAAGACCGCAGGTAAGGGTCACAAAGGTCAGAAGGCTCGTGCCGGCCGCGGCATGAGAGCCGGTTTTGAAGGCGGCCAGATGCCCCTTCAGAGACGAATCCCCAAAAGAGGCTTCGTAAATATTTTCGCAAAAGAAATTGCTATTGTTAATCTTTCCGCTATTGACGAGAAGTTTGAGGACGGCGCAGTTGTTGATGTTGAAGCACTCATCAACGCAGGTCTTGTTAAAAAGGCTCTCGACGGCGTTAAGGTTCTTGGCAACGGCGAAATCAGCAAGAAGCTCACCGTAAAGGTTAACGCTTTTTCTGAATCCGCAAAGGCTAAAATTGAAGCTGCAGGCGGAAAGGCAGAGGTGATCTGAGGTGCTGCAAACAATAATCAACGCGTGGAAGATTGCTGACCTGCGTAAAAAGATACTGTTCACAGCTCTCATCATCTTGATATTCAGAATCGGTGCAGCAATCCCTGTTCCCTTCACAAACATTGCAGAGGGCGGCATTCTTCAGGGTGCAGCCGAAGGTACTTTTATGAGCTACCTTACCATGATGACAGGTGACGCTTTTGCCTACGGTACGATTTTCGCAATGTCAATCACACCGTACATCAACGCATCAATCATCATGCAGCTGTTAGCTGTTGCAATTCCTCCCCTTGAGAGACTCTCCAAGGAAGGCGAGGAAGGCCGCAAGAAGATTGCTACCATCACTCGTTTTGTTACAGTTGGCCTCGGCCTCATGCAGTCCACTGCATACTATTTCTATTTGAGAAATCAGAACTACCTTATGCTCGATGATTCAGGTGCTAAATTCACCGGCTTCTTTGCTGTTTTACAGGCTTTGGTAATAATCCTTTGCCTTACAGCAGGTACCGCATTCATCATGTGGCTCGGTGAGCAGATTAACACTAAGGGTATCGGCAACGGTATTTCGATTATCCTTTTCGCAGGTATCGTATCCCGTATTCCTGCAATGGTTACAAGTGTTGCTTCCTACATGGAGGCAGGCGGTCCCTACTATGTACTGTCTCCCTTCGTAGGCGTCATGGCTCTTCTTATGATTGCGTTCATCGTATGGATGGATAATGCTGAAAGACGCATTCCCGTTCAGTACGCAAAGCGCGTAGTCGGCAGAAAAATGTACGGCGGTCAGAGCACACACATCCCGATGAAAGTCAATATGTCCGGCGTTATGCCCGTCATCTTCGCTTCATCAATTCTCTCCCTTCCCCCCACCATACAGATGTTTGTTGATGTTAAAGAGGGAAGCGGCTGGGAGAAATTTTTCAGTATCTTCCAGTCAACACACCCTGTTTATATTGTTCTCTATTTCGTAATGATTATCTTCTTTGCATATTTCTATGCACAGATTCAGTACAATCCCATCGAAATGGCAAACAATATCCGCAAGAACAGCGGTGCTATTCCGGGTATCCGTCCCGGCAAGCCCACATCCGATTATATTGCTAAGATTCTGTCAAGACTGACTCTTATGGGCGCACTCCTTTTGAGCGTTGTTGCACTCTTCCCGACTCTGTTCAGCCAGGTTGCAACATTCTTCCTCAAGATGGCAGGTTATACTCAGGGTCTTAATATTTCACTCGGCGGTACATCCATTATCATTATGGTTGGTGTTGCTCTTGAAACAGTTAAGCAGCTTGAGAGCCAGATGATGATGCGTCATTACAAGGGCTTCCTTGATTAAGGCTGAGGCCGGAAGGGACTAATGTTATGAAACTTATTCTTCTCGGCGCACCCGGCGCAGGCAAAGGCACACAGGCTGAGGTAATCAGCTCAAAGCTTTCTATTCCTGCGATTTCAACCGGCAATATTATTCGTGAAGCCCTTGCCAACGGCACAGAAATGGGCATTAAGGCAAAATCGTTTATTGATGCTGGACAGCTTGTTCCTGATGATGTCGTTATCGGCATCATCAAGGAGCGTCTTGCAAAGGATGACTGTGCAAACGGTTTCATCCTTGACGGCTTCCCGAGAACTATACCCCAGGCTGAGGCACTTGATACAATGGGCGTTACCATTGACCGAGTAATCAGCATCGAGGTACCTGATGAGAACATCGTTCGCAGAATGTCCGGCAGACGCGTCTGCAAAGCCTGCGGTTATTCTTATCACCTCGAATACAAGAAACCGGCTGTTGACGGCGTTTGCAACGCATGCGGCGGCGAGCTGGTTCAACGCAAAGACGATCATCCTGATACGGTTCTTGACAGACTTCATGTTTACCATGAGCAAACTGAACCGCTTAAGGGTTACTATGAGAAGAAGGGCATACTTCGCATAGTTGTAGGTCAAGAGGAAGTTGCTGATACAACAGCACTCACCCTCAAGGCTTTGGAGGATTAAGCATGATAGTGCTGAAAACCAATCGAGAGCTGGCTCTCATGCGTGAGGCTTGCCGGATTTCGGCTGGAGCATTAAGAGTGGCAGGCGAGGCGGTTCAGCCCGGTGTTAGTACCGAGGAAATCGACCGCATTGCTTATGAGTATATCATCAAGCAGGGTGCTAAGCCCAACTTTTTGAATTACAACGGCTTTCCTGCCACAGCATGCATTTCCATAAATGACGAGGTCATTCACGGCATTCCCAGCAAGAAGCGTGTTATCAAGGAAGGCGACATAGTCAGCATAGACCTTGGTGCATCGCTGAACGGCTACAACGGCGATAACGCCGCCACTTTCGCAGCGGGCAAAATCAGCCCTGAAGCGGAGCGGCTGATCAACACCACCAGGGAGAGCCTTTATAAAGGCATCGAGGCGGCTGTTGCAGGCGGCAGAATCGGCGACATTTCAAGCGCAGTTCAGCGCTATTGCGAGGAGAGAGGCTATTCCGTAGTCCGAGACTTTGTAGGCCACGGAATCGGCTCAAAGCTGCATGAAGACCCAAGCGTACCCAATTACGGCACACCCGGCAGAGGTGTGCGCCTGTTACCGGGCATGACTTTGGCCATAGAGCCCATGATAAATATGGGTGGCTTTGAGGTCAGACAGCTTTCAGACGGCTGGACGATAAAAACAAAAGACGCAGGTCTGTCTGCACATTTTGAGCACACCGTTGCAATAACAACGGATGGCCCTAAAATTCTCACAGTTGAATGAGGAGCAGGGGTCATGGAGCTTAAAAAAGGAAGCGTTGTTCGCTCAAAGGCGGGCCGCGACAAAGGCAAGCTAATGGCTGTTATAGATGCTGTTGATAAAGCGGTGCTGCTTTGTGACGGTAAGGAGCGAAGGCTGGAAAAGCCTAAGCGCAAAAACCTTATCCACATTGCGCCCACAAGCACAGTGCTGCAAGCCGAGAGCTTGACAACCAATCACAGTTTAAAAAGAGCGCTCAACAAAATAGAGAATGAGCGCAAATGAACGACGGGAGGTTAAGTTATGTCAAAACAGGATATGATTGAAGTTGAAGGTACAGTAATCGAAGCGCTGCCTAATGCAACCTTTCAGGTTGAACTCCAAAACGGTCACAGGCTGTTAGCTCATATTTCCGGTAAGCTCAGGATGAACTACATCCGTATTCTTCCCGGCGACAAGGTTACAGTTGAAATGTCACCGTACGATTTAACCAAGGGGCGCATTACTTGGCGCACAAAATAAGCACAAGCGTATTATCATCAAGGAGGTATTCCAAATGAAAGTCAGACCTTCTGTAAAGAAAATTTGCGAGAAGTGCAAAGTCATTAAGCGCAAGGGTAAGATCATGGTTATCTGTGAAAACCCCAAGCACAAGCAGCGTCAGGGCTAATTGACGCAAACCATTAACGGAGGTGCAACTTAAAAATGGCGCGTATATCAGGTGTTGACCTGCCCAGAGATAAGCGAGTAGAAATCGGTCTCACTTATATCTACGGCATCGGTCCCAAAACCGCTAAGGACATTATCGCGGCAACAGGGATTAATCCCGACACAAGAGTTAAGGATCTCACAGAAGATGAGGTTTCTAAGCTCCGTGAGTATATCGACCACAACGTTAAGGTCGAAGGTGATCTCAGAAGAGAAATCGCATTCGATATCAAGAGACTTGTTGAAATCGGCTCCTACCGTGGCCTTCGCCACCGCAAGGGTCTTCCTGTAAGAGGTCAGCGTTCAAAGACAAACGCTCGTACTCGCAAGGGTCCCAAGAAGACGATTGCTAACAAGAAGAAATAAGTGAAGGAGGAATAAAAAATGGCTAAAGCTAATGTTAAAAAAGCCGGTGCAACCCGCAGACGCCGTGAGCGCAAGAATATTGAGCGCGGTGCTGCCCATATCCAGTCCACCTTCAACAACACAATTGTCACTATTACAGACACACAGGGCAATGCGGTTTCATGGGCAAGTGCAGGCGAAATGGGCTTCAGAGGTTCAAGAAAGTCCACTCCTTTCGCAGCACAGACAGCAGCAGAAACAGCTGCTAAGGCAGCTATGGAGCATGGCATGAAGTATGTTGAAGTTTATGTTAAAGGCCCCGGTGCAGGCCGTGAAGCAGCTATCAGAGCTCTTCAGACTGCAGGTCTTGAAGTTAGCATGATCAAAGATGTTACTCCCATTCCCCACAACGGTTGCCGCCCGCCCAAGAGAAGGCGCGTATAACCTTATTATTTAGGAGGTGTAATTACAATGGCAAGATATACAGGTGCGGTCTGCAAGCGCTGCCGCCGTGAGGGCAAGAAGCTTTTCCTCAAGGGCTCAAGATGCTACACAGGCAAGTGCTCACTCGACCGTCGTTCCTATGCTCCCGGCCAGCACGGTCAGAGCCGCAAAAAGACTTCAGAATACGGTATGCAGCTTCGCGCAAAGCAGCAGGCTAAGCGTTACTATGGTATTCAGGAAGGTCAGTTCCACAAGTATTTCCTCATGGCTGAGCGCCGTCAGGGCGTTACAGGTGAAAACCTGCTTCGTATCTGCGAAAGCCGTCTTGATAACATTGTTTATCTTCTCGGTTGGGCTAACTCCCGTGCAGAGGCAAGACAGCTTGTAACACACGGCCATTTCACAGTAAACGGCAAGAAGGTTGATATTCCGTCCTACCTTACAAAGGCCGGCGATGAGGTTGCTATTAAGGCAACAAGCAAGGATAGCAATAAGTTCAAGGCAGTTCTTGAAACCAATTCTGCTCGTCCTGTTCCCCAGTGGCTTGACCTCAATGCAGATGCAGCAACAGCTAAGGTTGTAGCTCTTCCCGATCGCGAGCAAATCGCAGCACCGGTTGAAGAACACCTTATTGTTGAGTTCTACTCGAAATAATGTTATTGAGTTTCTGCTTTTTTTACTCAAATTAACTAGTAGGAGGGTTTTGAATGATAGGTATCGAGAAGCCCAAAATCGAAACTGCCGAATTCAGCGCAAGCGGAGATTACGGAAGATTCGTTCTGGAGCCGTTGGAGCGTGGCTACGGTACTACACTCGGCAACAGCCTGAGAAGAGTACTTCTCTCTTCACTCCCCGGCTATGCTATCACATCCGTTAAGATCGACGGTGTGCACCATGAGTTTTCAACAATCAAGGGCGTCAAGGAAGATGTTACTGAGATTGTTCTCAACCTTAAGAGCGTAATTCTCAAAATTCACGGCGACGGTCCCAAGACATTATACATCGACGCTTCAGGCGCCGGCGTTGTCACAGCGGGCGATATCAGCACCGACAGCGAGGTTGAAATCATCAATCCCGAGCTGCCTATAGCAACCCTTGATGCTGATGCTCATCTTAGCATGGAGCTTACCTGCGATAAGGGTCGCGGATATGTTTCTGCTGAGCGCAACAAGGCTATTATGCAGCCCATCATCGGTGTTATCGCAATTGACTCTATTTATACACCTGTTTTAAAGGTGAACTACACAGTCGAGAACACACGCGTTGGTCAGATTACTGACTACGACAAGTTAACACTTGAAGTGTGGACAGACGGCACCATTAATGCTAAGGAAGCCGTTTCTCTTGGCGCCAAGATCCTCAACGAGCATCTCAGTCTCTTCGGTGATCTTTCCGATGAGGCTTTCGACACTGAGGTAATGGTTGTCAAAGACGACAACAACACAGAAAAGGTTCTGGAGATGACCATTGAGGAACTTGACCTGTCTGTGCGCTCCTTCAACTGCTTGAAGAGAGCCGGAATCAACAAGGTTGAAGACCTTATCAACAAGTCGGAAGAGGATATGATGAAGGTTCGCAACCTCGGCAAGAAATCTCTTGACGAAGTTGTTGCAAAGCTCAGAAGCCTCGGCTTTGATCTTCGCAAGGAAGAGGAATAATTCAACCTAAACACATTTAGCTGTATTTATCGGCAAAGGAGTGATTTTAATGCCCGGAACCAGAAAGCTTGGCAGAGCCAGCGATCATCGTATGGCTATGCTTCGTGCAATGGTGACATATCTTTTGGAGAATGGCAAAATTGAAACCACCGTTACAAGGGCAAAGGAAGTCCGTTCGCTTACAGAGAAAATGATTACTGTAGCTAAGGATAACAGCCTCAACGCTAAGCGTCAGGCTCTTGCTTTCGTCACTAAGGAAGATGTTGTTAAAAAGCTCTTCGACGAAATCGCCCCCAAATATAAGGATGTTAACGGCGGCTATTGCCGTATTACTAAGACAGGACCTCGCCGCGGCGATGCTGCTGAGATGTGCATCATCGAGCTCGTTGATGACAAAGCTCCTGTTGAAGAGAAGAAAGCAAAGAAGAAATAAGCTTTCGATTTCTTAAAACTTAATCCTTAAGATTATTCAAAAAGCTTCGGCTCTCAGGAGTCGGAGCTTTCATTTTGCCGAAATTGATTTTGTTGGTTAGTTTCAATAAAAAAGCAGACAAGGGATAACTTTAAAATTATTAAGCTATTTAAAAAAATCTCTTGATAATTCATGCCAATTTATGTATAATACAGAATGAGAATCAACGGCTCAGAAAGGAGACTATAAAAATGAACTATTCCCATGAAGTGGAAAAAATGTGTATCGTGGCCAAAGGCCCGCATCACGGTCCCGCACCCATCCCCGAAGAAGGCAAATGGGTAAAGGCATACGAAATTAAAGACATTTCCGGCTTTTCACACGGTGTTGGCTGGTGTGCACCCCAGCAGGGTACCTGCAAGCTCTCTCTTAACATCAAGGATGGTATTGTAGAGGAAGCTCTTGTTGAAACAATCGGCTGCTCCGGCATGACTCACTCCGCAGCTATGGCTGCTGAGATTCTTCCCGGCAAAACTCTGCTTGAGTGCCTTAATACAGACCTTGTCTGTGACGCTATCAATGTTGCAATGCGTGAAATTTTCCTTCAGCTTGTTTACGGCAGAACTCAGTCCGCTTTCTCAGAGGACGGCCTTTCTGTTGGCGCAGGCCTTGAGGACCTTGGTAAGGGTCTTCGCTCACAGGTTGGTACAATGTTCTCAACCAAGGCTAAGGGTGTTCGTTACCTTGAAATGGCTGAGGGCTATGTTACCCGCATGGCTCTTGACGAGAACGATCAGGTTATCGGCTACGAGTTCGTAAAGCTTGGCAAGATGCTTGAGGATATCCGTCACGGCACTGCTCCCGCAGACGCTTACAAAAACAATATCGGCAGCTACGGCAGATTTGCAGACGCTGCTAAGTATATCGATCCGAGAGAAGAATAAGGAGGAGGTAGAACAATGGCTGTTACATTTGAAGGTAAAGAAAGAAGAATAGAAAAAATTGAGGCTTGCCTTGCTAAGTATGGCATCGAGAGCCTTGAAGCTGCCAGAGACCTCTGTCTTTCCAAGGGCATCAATGTTGAAGAAATCGTTAAGGGCACTCAGCCCATCGCTTTCGACAATGCTGTTTGGGCATACACTCTCGGCGTAGCTATCGCCCTTTCTCAGGGCATCAAAAACGCAGCAGATGCATCCGCTGCTATCGGTATCGGCTTGCAGGCTTTCTGCATTCCCGGTTCAGTTGCTGAAAACCGCAAGGTTGGCCTTGGCCACGGTAACCTGGGCGCAATGCTCCTCAAGGACGAAACAAAGTGCTTCGCATTCCTTGCAGGTCACGAGTCCTTCGCTGCTGCTGAAGGCGCAATCAAAATTGCTCTCACAGCTAACAAGGTTCGCACAGAGCCTCTCCGCGTTATCCTTAACGGTCTCGGTAAGGACGCTGCTATGATCATCTCCAGAATCAACGGCTTCACATATGTTGAAACAGAGTATGATTTCTATAAGGACGAGCTTAAGGTTGTTAACACAACACCTTACTCCAACGGCGACCGTGCACTCGTTCGTTGCTTCGGCGCAAACGATGTTCTCGAAGGCGTTGCAATTATGAAGCACGAGGGCGTTGATGTTTCCATCACGGGTAACTCAACTAACCCCACTCGCTTCCAGCACCTTGTTGCAGGTACCTACAAGAAGTGGGCGCTTGAGAACGGCAAGGAGTACTTCTCTGTTGCTTCCGGCGGCGGCACAGGCAGAACTCTCCATCCCGATAATGTTGCTGCAGGTCCTGCATCCTACGGCCTTACAGACTCTATGGGCAGAATGCACGGCGACGCTCAGTTCGCAGGTTCTTCTTCTGTTCCGGCTCATGTTGAAATGATGGGTCTTATCGGCATGGGTAACAACCCCATGGTCGGTGCTACAGTGGCTTGTGCAGTTGCAGTTGCAGAAAGCTACAAATAATTAAACAGACCGAATTTAAGCCCATTGGGCGGTGCTTTGCGCTGTCCAATGGCTTAGTTATAAAGGAGCTAAAGCATATGAAAAAAATATTCAAAAAGGCAACGGCAGTTTTGCTTGTCCTGACGATGGTAATTTCCTTGACATCAACAGTATTTGCCGCAGAGGATTTTTCAACTCCCTCGGATAAAAGGCTTCAGTTCAATTCAAACGGTAAATTCAGAATAATGCAGATTACCGACACGCAGGATGATATGTTCGCAAGACCCGGTATGCTTCAGATGATTGAAACTGTGCTTAAAAAGTATAAGCCCGACCTTGTTGTATTTACAGGCGATAACACCGGCTCCCTCGATTACGAGTGGGAAGTAGCGCCCGCTCTCGATAAAATTCTTTCAATCGTAGATGATGCAGATATTCCGTTCACACTTGTCTTCGGCAACCATGATGCGGAACATGTATCCCGTGAATCTCATTTTAAAGCATGGCGCAGCTATGAAAACTGCCTTGTCTATGATTCTGACCCGGATATTTACGGCATGGGCAACCACAACCTTACTATCAAAGCATATGACAGCAGCAAGGTTGTATATAATCTTTGGTTCTTCGATTCCCATGTACAGGGCTTTAACGGCGGATACGATTATATTCATCAGGATCAGCTTGATTGGTACATAAACGCTTCAAACGAGCTTAAGGCACAAAACGGCGGCGAGCCCGTTCCCTCAATGGTATTCCAGCACATTATTCCCTATGAGATCAATGAATATGTTCTTACCTCCGATAAGGATATGGGCAGCGGCTTCTGGAATAACGGAGAATATAAGTACCTTGACCCGGCTTACACAGAAAAGGGTTCAATCCTCCAGGAGAGTCCCAGCCCCAGCAATTTCAACGGCGGTCAGGTTGCCGCTCATGAGGCACAGGGCGATGTTACAGCTATTTTTGTAGGTCATGACCATGTTAATGACTATATTGTACATTCAAAGCACAAGAACTACAACGGCGGCAGTATCGACTTTGTAAATACTCCCGGTGCGTCTTTCCAATCCTACGGCAACGATAATGTTCGCGGCTTGAGAATTATTGATTTGGACGAAAAAGACCTTTGGAGCTACAAAACAGAAACATATACATTCTTCGACATTATGGGTAACACAGAAGAAATGCGTATGCTTTCTTATTTCTCAGACCAAATCGGCTGGTGGTATGCGGCAAAGGTTATTGAGCTTATCCCCGAAATCGGACCCGCACTTGCTCAGGGCTTCCTTAAGCTCGTTTACAGCCTTGCTACTAAATAAGTAAAAGAATATTAAGAAAGAACGGTGATAAAAGTGTTAGAAGCTATTTATAACTTTGACCTTTCCGTTTTCAATGCAGTTTTTTCTCTCCATAATCCGGTTCTTAATAAAATTATGGAGATTATTACAACGCTCGGTGATGAGGGTATAATTTGGATAGCTCTTGCCCTCGTTCTCCTCCTTTTCAAGAAAACAAGGAAAATCGGAGCAAGTATCTGCGTAGCTCTCGTAGTTATGGGTCTTCTTAATAACGAGGTTTTGAAGCCGATTATTGCACGGGCTCGTCCGTTTTATGCTTTTGATCCCTCTGCAATTCCCTTAGACCACAAGTATTTTGACGAGGTTTTTGCAAAGGCAACGGAAAATGTAGCGAAATTTCCCGAGCTTGCAGCTCGATGGGTATCCGAATACAAATTTCCCGAAATAGTAGAAAGACTTTCAAGCTGGTCTTTCCCCTCAGGCCATACTTCAAGCGCTTTTGCCTGTGCAACTGCTGTTTTTGCCTACAATAAGAAGGCGGGTTCTCCCCTTATGATTTTTGCAGCTATTATGGGCTTCACAAGAATTTATGTGGGCGTTCATTATTGCACAGATGTTCTTGTTGGTATGATTGTGGGCATAATCTATGGCATTATCGGCTATTATATTGCTGCATTTATCGTCAAGACCCTCAAAAAGAAAAATTTGAAACCGGCAAAGTTGTTTGCCGATTAATTTAACAACAGAAAGGAATTTTGGATATGAATAAACCTGTTCTTATGGAAACATCCGCCCGTCATGTTCACATTTCCCGTGAACATCTCGATATCCTTTTCGGTGAGGGCTACGAGCTCACAAACAAAAAAGAGCTTTCTCAGCCCGGCCAGTACGCTTGCGAAGAGAGAGTTGCCGTTGTAGGCGCAAAGAGCAGCTTCCCTGCTGTTTCTATCCTCGGCCCTGT
Organism: uncultured Oscillospiraceae bacterium; assembly: GCA_949297075.1. Classification (GTDB taxonomy): domain Bacteria; phylum Bacillota; class Clostridia; order Oscillospirales; family Acutalibacteraceae; genus UBA8612. Next base: position 22,477 of record CASFRX010000046.1, read on the forward strand.
CCGTCCTGCTACACAGGTTGAGCTTTCTCTGACTGACGCCCGTGCAATCGGCGTTGTTGCTCCCGTTCGTGAAAGCGGCGATATTGCAGGCAGCGGTTCTTGCAAGCTCGTAGGTCCTAAAGGCGAAATCGAAATCAGCGAGGGCGTTATTGCTGCAAAAAGACACATCCATGCTACTCCCGAAGACGGTGAAAAATACGGCTTGAAGGATAAGGATATTGTTAAGGTTAAGGTTGAGTCAAACGGCAGAACTCTTATTTTTGATGATGTTGTTGTTCGTCTGAATCCTGCATTCCGCCTTGCTATGCACATCGATACCGATGAAGCAAACGCAGCAGGCTGCACTCCCGGCATCATGGGCGAAATTATCACAGACTGATTAACTGATTATTCGCAATCTTTCTCAAAGCAGATGCAGAAACGCCGACACCACATAAAGCAGTATTTGTTTCTCGATAAAAATTCCCTGTATTTTTGCCAAAAGCCTCGCAAGGCGTCAGCCTTGCTGCGTTTTGTGGCTTCAATGCAAGAAATTTTACTATCTTTCGAAACTGCGAAGCACTTTAAAACGAAAATTTTGAGTACAAGAAAAGGCAAAACCGTCCGATAATGCTGACGCATATCGGGCGGTTTTAACGCATTATTGTGCCAAAACTTCACATTTTAAAGAAATACTGCCTTATGTGGTGTCGGCAAATGTGTCTGCTTTTTTGATTTATATATGAAAAACAAATTAGTTGAGAAATTTTTTCTAAAAAGACTTTACTTTAGTATGCTAATATGTTAAAATGGCGACACAATGATACGAAAGGACAGTATTGATTATGAAAAAACTTCTTGCAATTTTAATGGCAGTTGCCATGCTCTTCACATTTGCTGCCTGCGGCGGTAACGACGCTCCTCCTGCGGGCGATATGGCCTATGTTCAGGGAAAAGGCACCCTCGTTGTAGGTATCACGGATTTCGCTCCTATGGATTATAAGGCTGAGGGCAGCGACGAATGGATTGGCTTTGACGCTGATATGGCTAAGGAATTTGCAAAATACCTCGGTGTTGAGGTTGAGTTTGTTGAAATCGTTTGGGATCAGAAAGTTATGGAGCTAAGCGGTAAGAATATCGACTGCGTATGGAACGGCATGACTCTTAACGACCAGGTTCTCGCTTCCATGAGTTGCTCCGATGCTTATTGCGTCAACTCTCAGGTTATCGTTGTTCCTGCTGACAAGGCTGAGCAGTACAATACAGTTGAGGCTTGCAAGGATCTCAAGTTTGCTGTTGAAGGCGGATCCGCAGGTAAGGATATGGCAGAAGCTAACGGTTTCAACTACACAGAGGTTGACAAGCAGGCTACAGCTCTTATGGAAGTTGCAGCAGGCACCTCCGATGCAGCTATCATCGACTCTCTTATGGCAGGCGCTATGATAGGCGAGGGCACAGGCTTTGCTACTCTTACATACACAGCTGCTCTCAACAGCGAAGAATACGGCGTAGGCTTCCGTCAGGGTTCTGACCTTGCAGCAGAGTTCAATAAGTTTTTCAAAGAGCAGATTGCTAACGGCAAGGCAGCAGAAATTGCCAATACCTACGGTGTTCAGGAAGCTGTTATCCTTGAGTGATTGCCGATTCAGAGCTATTTATACTTAATTTCAGAGAAGAGGGTACTGGAAGTACTCTGAGAAGAGGGTACTGAAAGTGCTCTCTTCTTTTGGCGCATTACAGAAGTTTTTTGCTAAACATAAAAACATTAAAAAGGGTGTTGATTTTGTCTTTTACCGAACAGTTTCCAATAGTTTTCCAAGCGCTCAATTCCGGCTTTTTAAAAACCCTTTACCTTTTTTTAATCACTCTTGCCGGCGCTTTGCCTCTCGGCCTTGTTATTTCCTTTGGCTCTATGTCAAAGTTTAAGCCCGTAAGCGCATTCACAAAAACATTGGTCTGGATTATCAGAGGTACTCCCCTGATGCTTCAGGTTTTGGTTTTTTACTATTTCCCCGGTCTTGTGCTCCACAATAATATTTGGGGCAGCGGTGAAGAGGGCCGTTTCATTGCTGCGGCAGTTGCTTTTATTATTAACTATTCTTGTTACTTTTCTGAGATTTACCGAGGCGGCATACAGGGTGTGCCCTACGGCCAGCAGGAAGCAGGCCAGGTTCTCGGCCTTTCCAAATCTCAGATTTTCTTTAAAGTCACTCTAATGCAGATGATAAAGAGAATTATTCCCCCTATGTCAAACGAGATTATTACTCTTGTCAAGGATACTTCTCTTGCCCGAATTATAGCCATGCAGGAAATCATATGGGCAGGCGAAGCCTTTATGAAAGGCTCTAACGGTATTGCAGGCGAAATATGGCCGCTGTTCTTCACAGGCGTATATTATTTGGCATTCAGCGGTATACTCACAATTCTGTTTGGCAGAGTTGAAAAGAAACTCAGCTATTTTAAGGTGTAAGGAGGGGGAGAAATGGCATTACTTGAAGTTACAAACTTAAAAAAGAGCTTCGGAAAAACCGAGGTCTTAAAGGATATCAGCTTCACCCTTGATAAAGGTCAGGTGCTTTCAATCATAGGCTCATCAGGCAGCGGCAAAACAACCTTGCTCCGCTGTATTAACTCTCTCGAAACTATCACTTCCGGTAAAATAGTTGTTGACGGAAGCACTATTTTTGATTCTTCAACTGATGTTAAGCTGACTAAGGAGCAGAAGCGCACAAATCAGCTCAATGTTGGCTTGGTTTTTCAGTCCTTTAATCTCTTCCCTCAATACAATGTTCTGCAAAATGTAACCCTTGCCATGAAGCTTCAGGCTAAGGATAGACCTGATTATAAGAAAAACAAAAAGCAGATTTTAGAGGAGATAGACTGCATAGCAAAGGATTTTATTGAAAAAGTCAACCTTTCCGATAAAATTGATTACTATCCCTGCCAGCTTTCAGGCGGCCAGCAGCAGCGTGTTGCAATCGCAAGAGCCCTTGCTCTCAACCCCAAAATTCTCTTTTTTGATGAGCCTACCTCAGCTCTTGACCCTGAGCTGACGGTTGAGGTTTTGAATGTTATTAAGGCTCTTAAAAATTCCGGCTGTACAATGGTTGTCGTAACTCACGAAATGGAATTTGCCAAGGGAGTTTCCGATAAGGTAATATTCATGGCAGACGGAGTTATTGTAGAAGAGGGCGCACCCGAAGAGGTCTTTGATAATCCGAAATCAGAGCGCACAAAAGCGTTTTTAAACCACAAAAAGTAAAAAAACAAAAAAAGAGTTTTATGCACACTTGTCCTCGCGTATCGAGCGAAAACCGCTATGCAAAGGGGAAAGTGTGCATTTTTGATTTATTTTTTAAATTTACGAAAAATCGAAAAAATGGCAAAAAAATCAAAAAATAAAGAAAAAAACTTTAAGAAACGGCAAAAAAACGCTTGACAAGCTCAAAAAAATGCGCTAAAATACTAAACTACCATTAAAATGGAAATATATCGTCTTTGGTAAATTTGACAAATTTTAATTGTTAAATTTGCACAAAAGTCCAAGCAAAAATCGTTTAATTTTCTCAACTGATTTTTATATTAAGAATGGAGTGATTTGCCTATGGCAAAAGCAGCCCAAATGGTCAAGCACGGCAAAATCGAAAGATTGAGCTACAGCAGGATCAACGAAGTCATGGAGATGCCCAACTTCATTGAGATTCAGAAGAACTCTTATGAGTGGTTCTTAAACAAGGGTCTCAAAGAGGTTTTCCGTGACATTGACACAATTACCGATTACACGGGCAACCTTGAGCTTTCTTTCATCGATTTCAAGATGGACGATAAGCCCAAGTACACCATCAAGGAGTGCAAAGAGCGTGATGCAACTTACGCAGCTCCCATGCGTGTAACAGCAAGACTCTACAACAAGGAAACAGGCGAAATCAAGGAAAACGAAGTTTTCATGGGCGATTTCCCCATCATGACAGAGAGCGGCACTTTCGTTATTAACGGTGCTGAGCGTGTCATTATTTCTCAGTTGGTTCGTTCTCCCGGCGTTTATTTTGATATCGACCACGACAAGGTTGGTAAAGAGCTCTACAAGGCTCAGATTATCCCCAACCGAGGCGCATGGCTCGAGTTTGAAACCGACCAGAACGACCTTTACTATGTCAGGATCGACAAGAACAGAAAGATTTTCATTACTACTTTCATTCGTGCTCTTTTCTGCGGCACAGATTTAGGTCAGGGTACAAATCAGGATATCATTGATATGTTCGGCGATGATATTCGACTTAATGCTACTCTTGAAAAGGACGAGAAGCAAAATGCAGATGAGGCGTTGCTTGAGGTTTACCGCAAGCTCCGTCCCGGCGAGCCTCCCACCCTCGAAACAGCTCAGTCACAGCTCGATGCACTTTTCTTTGATGCACATCGCTATGATATTTCCCGTGTAGGCCGCTACAAGTACAACAAGAAGCTTGCTATTTCCGATAGAATTGCCGGCTACAGAGCAGCTGAAATGATAGTCAGCCCCGCAACAGGCGAAATTCTTGCAGACGAGGGCGAGCTCATTACCAAGGAAAAGGCTTACGAAATCGAGCAGGCAGGTGTTAAGAAAGCTTATATTGATCTTGAAGGCACTAAGCTCTGCGTTATCTCAAACGGTATGGTCGATATCGGCACATACTTCCCTCAGTTCACAAAGGAGCAGTTCGAAGAGGCTGCTATCAACGAAAAGGTTAGCTTCGCTCCTCTTATTGAGCTTGTCAATGCAGCAGCAGAGAATGGCTGGAGCGATGATGAAATCCTTGAACAGCTCCTTGCTCACTGCGATGACCTTATTCCCAAGCACATTATTCGAGATGATATCTTCGCTTCCATCAACTATCTCAACTGCCTTGCCAACGGTGTCGGAAGCAAGGATGATATAGATCACTTGGGCAACAGACGCATCCGCTGCGTAGGTGAATTACTCCAGAATCAGTTCAGAATCGGTATGACCCGAATGGAGAGAGTTGTTCGTGAGCGTATGACAATTCAGGCGCAGGACAGCGACAAGCTCACTCCTCAGTCCCTAATCAGCATCCGTCCTGTTGTTGCGGCAGTTAAAGAGTTCTTCGGCTCCTCTCCGCTTTCACAGTTCATGGATCAGACCAACCCTCTCGGCGAGCTTACTCATAAGCGCCGTCTTTCCGCTCTCGGTCCCGGCGGTCTTTCTCGTGACCGTGCAGGTTTCGAGGTTCGTGATGTTCACTACAGCCACTACGGCCGTATGTGCCCCATCGAAACTCCTGAAGGTCCGAACATCGGTTTGATATCTTATCTTGCTACATTTGCAAAGATTAATGAGTACGGATTTATCGAGTCCCCCTACCGCAAGGTAGATAAAGAAACAGGCATTGTTTCCAACGAAGTTGTTTATATGACAGCCGATGTTGAAGATAATTATATTGTTGCTCAGGCTAACGAGCCGTTAGATGAAAACAACCGTTTCAAGAATCCCAGAGTTAATGCGCGTCACCGTGACGAGTTCCTTGATATCGAGAACGACAAGGTTGACTACATGGATGTTTCTCCCAAGATGGTTGTTTCTGTTGCAACTGCAATGATTCCTTTCCTTGAAAATGATGACGCCAACCGTGCGCTCATGGGTTCAAACATGCAGAAGCAGGCTGTTCCGCTTCTCAAGACAGACGCTCCCATTGTTGCAACCGGTATGGAATACAAGGCTGCTGTTGACTCAGGCGTTGCTCTTATCGCAAAAAATGCCGGTACAGTAACCTATGTCAGCGCAGACAGAATCGAAATCCTCACAGATGCAGGTGATGTTGACACATACGAGCTTATCAAGTTCCAGCGCTCCAACCAGGGCACTTGTGTAAACCAGCGTCCCATTGTTAAATCCGGTCAGCGCATAGCTGAAAAAGAGGTTATCGCAGACGGTCCTGCAACAGACCTCGGTGAAATCAGCCTTGGTAAGAATGCCCTTATCGGCTTCATGACCTGGGAGGGCTATAACTACGAGGATGCCGTTCTTGTAAACGAAAAGCTTGTCAGAAACGATGTCTACACTTCAATTCATATTGAAAAATATGAGCTTGAAGCAAGAGATACAAAGCTCGGTCCGGAAGATATCACAAGAGATATCCCCAATGTGGGCGACGATGCTCTTAAAGACCTTGACGAAGACGGTATCATCCGTGTAGGTGCTGAGGTTCATTCAGGTGATATCCTTGTCGGTAAGGTTACGCCTAAGGGTGAAACAGAGCTTACAGCAGAAGAGAGACTTCTCCGTGCTATCTTCGGCGAAAAGGCAAGAGAGGTTCGTGATACCTCCCTGCGTGTTCCCCACGGCGAATACGGTATAGTTGTTGATGTTGAAGTCTTTACCCGTGAAAACAGCGATGAGCTCAGCCCCGGTGTCAACAAGGTAGTCCGCTGCTATATTGCCCAGAAGCGTAAGCTTTCCGTCGGCGATAAGATGGCGGGTCGTCACGGCAATAAGGGTGTTGTTTCCAGAATTCTTCCTCAGGAAGATATGCCCTTCCTTCCCGACGGCACACCCCTTGATATTGTTCTTAATCCCCTCGGCGTTCCCAGCCGTATGAATATCGGTCAGGTTCTCGAAGTTCACCTCGGCTTTGCCGCAAGGCATATGGGTGTTAAGGTTATGACTCCCGTATTTGACGGCGCAGACGAAAACGATATCGTTGAAGCTTTCAAGATGGCTAACAAGAAGCTTATGGACGATGCAAGAGCAAGAGCTGAAGCCGCAGGCGAAGAATTTGACGAAACAAAGGTATTCCAGCTGCGTGACGACTGTAAATCAATCCTTACAGACGGCAGAACAGGCAAGAAGTTTGATAACCCCGTAACGGTCGGTGTTATGTACTACCTCAAGCTTCTCCACCTTGTTGACGATAAAATTCATGCCCGTTCCACAGGTCCCTACTCTCTCATCACTCAGCAGCCCTTGGGCGGTAAAGCTCAGTTCGGCGGCCAGAGATTCGGTGAAATGGAAGTTTGGGCACTTGAGGCTTACGGTGCAGCTTATACCCTTCAGGAGATTCTTACTGTTAAATCTGACGATGTTGTGGGTCGTGTAAATACCTACAAGGCGATTGTTAAGGGTCTCAATGTTCCCAAGCCCGGCGTACCCGAATCCTTCAAGGTTCTTATCAAAGAGCTTCAGGCTCTCGGCCTTGATGTTAAGGTGCTTGACGGCAACAAGAATGAAATTGACCTTCGCCAGACCTTTGACGATGATGATGTCGGTCTTCATATTGTTGACAGCGAAGCATTCTCAACCGTAAATGATGCAGGCGATGCTCAGGGCTATTCACAGGAAGGCGAGAGCATATTTGAAGATATAGCTTCTGATGCCGATGATGAATGGGGCGATGAAGAGCTCGATTATCCCGGCGATGAAGCAGCTGAATTTGACAGCTACGAAGATTAATTCTTCAAAATTCTTCAAAAATAATGTAGAAAGAGGTCGTTTTAATGGATAACAACACAAACGAAATCACCTTTGAATCGATACAGATTGGCCTTGCCTCGCCGGATAAAATCAGAGAATGGTCACACGGTGAAGTAAAAAAGCCTGAAACTATTAACTATAGAACTCTCAAACCCGAAAGAGATGGTCTTTTCTGCGAAAGAATTTTTGGCCCCATGAAGGATTGGGAATGTCACTGCGGTAAATACAAGAGAATCCGCTATAAGGGTAAGGTCTGTGAGCGCTGCGGCGTTGAAATCACAAAATCAAAGGTGCGCCGCGAAAGAATGGGTCACATTGAGCTTGCAGCTCCCGTTTCCCATATTTGGTACTTTAAGGGTATTCCCTCAAGAATGGGATTAATCCTTGATATATCACCGAGAAACCTTGAAAAGGTTCTCTACTTTGCAATGTATATTGTAATTGACCCCGGCATCACACCCCTTAAGAAATACCAGACGCTTTCCGAAAAGGAATATGCTGACTGGCGTGAGAAGTACGGCGATGAGTTCCGTGCAGGCATGGGTGCAGAGGCTATCAAAGAGCTTCTTGCCGAAATTGATATTGATGAGCTCAATGCTCAGCTTCGTGACGAGCTTGCTAAGGCAAGCGGTCAGAAGAAGGCAAGAGTTCTCAAGCGCCTTGAGGTTGTTGAAGCCTTCAAGCAGTCCGGCAACAAGCCCGAATGGATGATACTTGATGTCATTCCGGTTATCCCCCCCGATATCCGTCCCATGGTTCAGCTGGATGGCGGCCGTTTTGCCACCTCCGACCTCAATGACCTTTACAGACGGGTTATCAACAGAAATAACCGCCTTAAGAAGCTCCTTGAGCTGGGCGCTCCCGATATTATTGTCCGCAACGAAAAGAGAATGCTTCAGGAAGCAGTTGATGCCCTTATCGACAACGGCCGCAGAGGCCGCCCGGTAACAGGTCCCAGCAACCGCCCCCTTAAGTCCCTTTCCGATATGCTCAAGGGTAAGCAGGGTCGCTTCCGTCAGAACCTTCTCGGTAAGCGTGTTGACTACTCAGGCCGTTCAGTTATCGTTGTTGGCCCCGAACTGAAAATTTATCAGTGCGGTCTGCCCAAGGAAATGGCTCTTGAGCTGTTCAAGCCCTTTGTTATGAAGCGCCTTTTTGAAACAAAGGTTGCTCTCAATATCAAGACGGCAAGAAAGATGGTCGAGCGTGTAAATCCCGAGGTTTGGGATGCACTCGAAATCGTTATTAAGGACCATCCTGTTATGCTTAACCGTGCTCCTACACTTCACAGACTCGGTATCCAGGCTTTCGAGCCCGTACTTGTTGAAGGCAGAGCTATTAAGCTTCATCCCTTGGTATGTACAGCTTTCAACGCCGACTTCGACGGCGACCAGATGGCTGTTCATGTTCCCCTTTCAGCAGAGGCACAGGCAGAGGCTCGTTTCCTCATGCTCGCTGCCAACAACTTGCTCAAACCGTCAGACGGTAAGCCCGTTGCCGTTCCCACACAGGATATGATACTCGGCTCTTACTACATGACTCTCGTTAAGAAGCATGATAAGGGACACGGTAAAGTTTTCCGTGATGTTAACGAAGCAATGATGGCATATGATGAGGGCGATATCACACTTCACGCTATCATCAAAATCCGTATGACTAAAGAGGTTGACGGCAAGGTATACTCCAAGTTCCTCCAGACAACACTTGGACGTGTTATCTTCAACGATCCTATTCCTCAGGATTTGGGCAATATAGACCGCTCCAACCCCGACAATATGTTCAAGCTTGAGTTTGGCGATATCAGCGATGTTGATTTCGATGCAATCGCAGATGACGATAAGGCATTCAAGGCTGCCGTCAGCATGGTTGCCAAGAAGAAGAATATCGGCAATCTTATTGAGAGCTGTATAAAGGCTCACGGCACAGCCGTAACAGCCAAAGTTCTCGATAAAATCAAGGCTCAGGGCTACAAGTATTCAACAATTTCCGGTCTTACCGTTTCTGTTTTCGATGCTACAATTCCTCAGGAAAAGGCAGCTTACCTTGCAGAGGCAGAAGAAAAAATTGAGAAAATCAACAGGAAGTTCAGAAAGGGTCTTATCAGTAACGAGAAGCGTTCTAAGGATGTTATCGAAACTTGGGAGATTTGCACAAATAAGGTTGCTAAGGCTCTCAAGGAAGGCTTTGACCCCTATAACCCCATCAACATGATGCTTGATTCCGGTGCCCGTGGTAACGATAGCCAGCTTCGTCAGCTCGCAGGTATGCGCGGTCTTATCGCCAACACAGCAGGTAAGACTATCGAAATTCCCATTCGAGCAAACTACAGAGAGGGTCTTAACATCCTCGAATACTTCATCTCCTCCCGTGGTGCCCGTAAAGGTCTTGCTGATACGGCTCTCCGTACGGCTGACTCAGGCTATCTCACAAGGCGTCTTGTTGATGTTTCACAGGATGTTATTATCCACGATGAGGATTGCCACTGCCACGACGGTGTTTATGTTTACGATATTGATGACGGACACAGAATTATCGAAGACCTTTCCGAGCGTTTGACAGGCAGATATCTGCTTGAAAACCTTGTTGATGAAGCAACAGGCGAGCTGGTAATGGATTGCGATAAGATGATGAACGATGCAGACGCTAAGCGTGTTGCAGATTATGTCCGCGCCCATACTCCCGAAGGCGAAAAGGCAAAAATCAAAATTCGTTCACTTCTCACATGTGAGGCGGAGCACGGCGTATGTATCAAGTGCTACGGTTCCAACCTTGCAACAGGCGCTCCTGTTACAGTCGGTGAGGCTGTCGGTATCATCGCTGCGCAGTCCATCGGTGAGCCAGGTACTCAGCTTACAATGAGAACCTTCCACACCGGCGGTGTTGCGTCACAGGCCGATATTACACAGGGTCTTCCCAGAGTTGAAGAGCTCTTCGAGGCTCGTAAGCCCAAGACCCTTGCTATCATCAGCGAAATCAGCGGTAATGTTTCTCTCCAGAAGATTAAAAACAGCCAGTATGTTGTTGTTAAGAACGAGGAGAGCGGCGAAGAACGCAGCTACCTTATCACTTACGGCCTGCGCATCTGCGTTGAAGACGGTCAGCACATAGAAAAGGGTGCAGATATCACAGAGGGTTCACGCAATCCCCACGATATTCTTGCAGTTCTCGGTGTTGAGGCTGTTCACGATTACCTTATCCGTGAAGTTCAGCGCACCTACCGTATGCAGGGAGTTGATATCAACGATAAGCATATCGAAGTTATCGTTCGCCAGATGATGCGCAAGACAAGAGTTGTTGACGAGGGCGATACCTCTCTTCTTCCCGGCTCAACAGTTGATATGCGTGAAATCATCGAAGCAAACAACAAGATTCGTGCCATCGAAGAAGAAACAGGCGAAAAGCTCCGTGAGGCTACAGGTGCAACTATGCTCCTCGGTATCACAAAGGCTTCTCTTGCAACAGATTCTTTCATGTCCGCAGCTTCCTTCCAGGAAACAACAAGAGTTCTTACAGATGCTGCAATCAAGGGCAAGACTGATAACCTCATGGGTCTTAAGGAAAATGTTATCATCGGTAAGCTTCTTCCCTCCGGTACAGGTATGAAGTGCTACAGCGAGGTTGAGGTTTATCCCACAGAAGCTGATTCAGAAGCCATTGTATTGGATTCAGTAGAATAATTTGATTTTTTGCGTTTAATATTTTTTCGCTCCCCATAGAAGCAGTAACTCGAAAGGAATTTCGGGACTGCACTATGGGGAGCGTTTTTTGCTGAAAAGTTATATTTTGTCTGGTTTTACAACAATATGGGCTGTATTTGTTTGCCGTCAAGTGCAGAAAGGATTGTCGGTACGGTATAGGAAAAATCTGCAACTATCGAGCGTGGCTTTTTGTCGCTGTCGTCCTGCTTCATGGGCACAAAATAGATGTTTTTATAGTTCAAAAGATGACCTATGTTCTTGGCTGAATTTCCCAAAGCATCATTTGTAGAAACGGCGATTACTACGGGCTTGGCATTGCGCAGATGGGATTTTGCCGCCATGGTGACGCTTGTATCCGTAATGCCGGCGGCAAGCTTTGCGAGAGTATTGCCGGTGCAGGGCTCAATCAGCAAAACATCAAACATCTTTTTAGGACCTATTGGTTCTGCGTCGGTTATGGTGTGTATGATTTTTTTGCCGCACAGGGATTCAATGAGGTCGTTGTATTCATGGGGCTGACCGAAGCGTGTTGCCGTGCTGTAAGCATTTTGCGACATTATGGGCGTCACTTCCGCCCCCTCGGCTATCAGCTCTACCATCTGTGCTACTGCACTTTTAAAGGTGCAAAATGAGCCGCAGAGGGCAAAGCCTATTTTTATACCGTTCATTTAAGTTCGCCTCCAGGGTTGACTATGTTGAGAATTGTTCGTGCGATTGCTTCTCCTGCACTCTTGGGTGAGTACATTCCGGGTAATGACGGACATCGGATTACCCTGATTCCCTCTGCCTCCGCCGCTGTGAAATCCACCCCGAAAGGCGCAGAGGCAATTTCAATAATAAGGCAGCTTTTTGGTAGGCTTTTGATGAATTTTTCGGTTACAACAGGGGCAGGTACGGTGTTTACAACTAAATCAAAGGCTATGTTTTGACTTGAGATGCTGTCAAGCGGTATAGCTTTACAGTTATCTGCTTCGGCTGCGGCTCTGTCCCTTTCGCTTCGGGCAAAAGCCCATACCTGAGCCCCTAAGGCAACAAGTCTCCTTGCAAGGGCTGAACTTGCCTTGCCATAGCCGAAAACTGCCACTTTGCTGCCGTGTAAATCAATGCTCATTGAGCCGATTGCCTCGTGAATTACACCCTCGGCAGTTGAGATTGAATTTAGTATTGCAAGAGCTTCGTTTTTATAATAGTCGTAAAGCTTTATATCTTTACAGCTGAGTTCTACCTCTAAATCCTTGCTCGGCATGCCTGCAAAGACTGTTTTGCTCTCGTCAAGGGCTCTAATCACTTTTTTCAGCGTCAGAGGAGCTATGCTCATTGGTGAATTTATGCGTATTCCGTCACGGCTGACGGGGAGAGGTAATACAATGTAATCGGCGGCTTCAACCATTCTTTCAAATTCAGGGCAATCCTCTGCGGTGGTTACGCTGCAGCCCTGCCGCATTAAATATTGAGCGGCGTATTGCTGTCGCTGGTCGCCGCCTATAAACAAAAACTTTTTCATTTTAATTTCTCCATTTGTCGAAAAAATAGGTTAAAATAATTTGCTCTATAACATAATATGTGTTATAATAGCTTTCTGTGAAATAATTGAGCTCGGAGGTAAGTGGTTTTGAAAACTATAGATGAGCTTTTAAAGGAAATTAAGCGTGTGCATTTCATAGGCATAGGCGGCAGCGGTATGTGCCCCCTTGCGGAAATACTGCACGCAGAGGGCTATGAGGTCAGCGGCAGCGATGTTAACGAAAGCGAGCCTCTCAGCCGCATAAGAAAGCTCGGCATACCCGTAAGTATGCCGCAGAAAGCAGAAAACATAATCGGCGCCGAAATGATAGTTTATACGGCGGCGCTTTTGCCCGATAACCCCGAACTTGTTGCCGCAAAGGCATCGGGCATACCCACATTTGAGCGTTCAAAGCTTTTCGGCGCAATAACAAGAATTTATGACAACGCTGTTTGTATCAGCGGAACTCACGGCAAAACGACAGTAACTTCCATGCTCACTCAAATTATGATTGAAGCAGGCGCAGACCCAAGCGCAGTAATCGGAGGCAGACTGCCCCTTATTCAGTCAAACGGCAGGGTAGGCAAGACGGAAAACCTTGTCTGCGAAGCTTGTGAGTTTGTGGATACTTTCCTCGATTTGTCTCCCGATGTTGCGGTTATTCTCAACATTGACGAAGACCATATGGATTATTTCAAGACTATGGATAATCTCATTGCTTCCTTTCACAAATTCTGCAGCCTGACAACCCGTACCCTGGTTGTCAATAAATCTGACCCTGAGGTTTTAAAGGCTATAGAGGGCATAGACGACAAGAGAATTGTAACCTTCGGCAAAACACCTGATTGCGATTTCTATCCCGAAAACATAGTGTATAACAAGGGTTATGCTCGCTTTGATATTTGCTCCGGCGGCAATTCTCTCGGCACTGTACAGCTTGGTATTCCGGGGGAACACAATGTTTTAAATACGCTTGCTGCGGTTGCCGCTGCATGGGTCAGCGGAATAGAGGTAAAGAATTGTATTGCGCCCATTGAGCATTTCGGCGGCGCAGGAAGACGCTTTGAGAAGCTCGGCGTTTACAACGGCATTACCGTGGTTGACGATTACGCTCATCATCCGGCTGAGCTTAGAGTAACTCTCAACGCCGCAAAGGATATGGGATATAACAAGGTGTGGGCAGTTTTCCAGCCCTTTACCTATACTCGCACAGCTATGCTTATGGACGATTTTGCCGAAGTTCTTCAAATTGCGGACAGAGTTGTTATGACGGAAATTATGGGCTCACGGGAGGTCAATACTCTCGGTGTTTACACAAGTCAGCTTGCGGAAAAAATCCCGGGCAGTGTGTGGTTCAACACCTTTGACGAGGTTGCGGAATATATTGTCAATAACGCTGAAAGCGGCGATTTGGTTTTGACCTTAGGTTGCGGAGATATTTACAAAGCCGCTAAAATTATGAAAGACCTTTGGGATAAGAAGTGAAAAAATTAAGGAGAAATTAAATTGATTCAGGCTATTAATGTAACCTTACAGTACGGCGGCAGAACCCTTTTTCAGGGCGCTGACCTTACTTTCAGCCGCGGCAACTGCTACGGCATAATCGGCGCCAACGGCGCCGGCAAATCAACCTTTTTGAAAATTCTCTCCGGCGAAATTGAGCCCAACAAGGGCGAGGTTGTTATAACTCCCGGTGAGCGTATGTCAATTTTGAAGCAGGATCACTTTGCTTTTGACGATTGCGATGTTATCCGCACTGTTCTGCTCGGCAATCCGAAGCTCTGCGAAATAATTGACGAAAAAGAGGCTCTCTATTCAAAAGAGGATTTTACAGAGGAAGACGGTATGCGCATAAGCGAGCTTGAGGAAGCTTTTGCGGAAATGGACGGCTGGAGTGCAGAAAGTGATGCGGAAATTCTCCTCAACGGTCTCGGCGTAACAAATGAATATCACTACGAGCAGATGAAAAATCTGCCTAACGATATAAAGGTTAAGGTTCTTCTTGCTCAGGCTCTTTTCGGTCAACCCGATATTCTTCTCATGGACGAGCCTACCAACCACCTTGATGTTGAGGCTATTCATTGGCTGGAAGAATTTCTTATTGATCTGCACAGCACGGTTATAGTTGTTTCCCATGACCGCCATTTCCTCAACAAGGTTTGTACCCACACGGTTGATATAGATTACGGCAAGATTACCATGAGCGTAGGTAACTACGATTTCTGGTATGAATATACTCAGATGGCTCAGCGCCAGCTCAGAGAGCAGAATAAAAAGGCTGAAGCGAAGATTAAAGAGCTTCAGGATTTCATTGCCCGTTTCAGTGCAAATGCCTCCAAATCCAAGCAGGCAACAAGCCGCAAAAAGCTCCTTGATAATATCAATGTTGCGGAAATTCCGGTCTCCTCACGCCGTTTTCCGTTCATATCCTTTAAGCCTGATAGAGAAATCGGCAACGAGGTGCTGACCGTTACTAATATAAGCAAGACAATCGACGGCAAAAAGGTGTTGGATAATGTGTCTTTCACAGTTCTTCCCCACGAAAAGGTTGCTCTTATCGGCACAGATACCCTTGCAAAAACAACCTTGCTCAAGATTCTTGCTGAGGAAATCGAGCCCGATGAGGGTACAATCAAGTGGGGAGTTACAACCTCTCGTTCATATTTCCCCAGCGATAACAGCGCTTACTTTGATGGGGTAGAGGACAGCCTTTGCGATTGGATTCGCAGCTATTCCGACCTTGTTTTTGAAACCGATGTCAGAGGTTGGCTTGGCCGTATGATGTTCTCCGGGGAAGAGGCTATGAAAAAGGCAAAGGTGCTTTCCGGCGGCGAGAGAGTTCGCTGTATGCTCTGTAAAATGATGCTCAGCGGCGCCAATGTGCTCCTGCTTGACGAACCCACCAACCATCTTGACCTTGAGTCTATCGCTTCTCTGAACGAAGGTCTTATGAAGTTTACCGAAAGCGTAATTTTCACTTCACACGACCATCAATTTATCCAGACTATTGCAGACAGGCTTATTGATGTCACTCCCGGCAGCTTCTACGATAAGAAAATCACCTATGATGAATATCTTGAGGAGCGTGCGGCACAGGCTCAAAACGGATAGACTTAAATATTTTTTAAAATCACTTGAAAATGTTTAAAAGATATAATATAATATAGACTATCCATGACAGCTTTGTTTTGGTCATGTGGTGTGTGGGTTCTGTGCGACGGTGCACTGCGAACCATGTCAGGCGGGGAACCGAGCAGCATTAAGCAGATCGTACTGTGCGCCACAGTCCGCCTGCACACTGCATGACCAAGGCAAAGCTGTTTTTCATCTGAAGAAACCGAGGTGAGCTTATTATGTCTATGTACCGTGCCCTTTACCGCACATGGCGACCCAAAACATTCAGCGATGTTGTGGGTCAGCAGCATATTACCAACACTCTGCAAAACGAGCTTAAGGCGAATAAGCTTGCTCATGCCTATTTGTTCACAGGCTCACGGGGCACAGGCAAGACAAGCTGCGCCAAAATCCTGGCTAAGGCTGTCAACTGCGAAAATTTGCAGGACGGCAACCCCTGTAACGAATGTGAGGTATGCAAAGGCATAGATTCGGGCGCAATACTCGATGTTGTGGAAATTGATGCCGCAAGTAACAACGGCGTTGACAATATCCGTGATTTGCGCGATGAAGCCAACTACACTCCCGTGCGTGCAAAATACAGGGTGTATATAATCGACGAAGTTCATATGCTTTCCGTCGGTGCGTTCAATGCTCTGCTCAAAACTCTTGAAGAGCCGCCTGAACATGTTAAGTTTATCCTTGCCACTACAGAGGTTCACAAGCTCCCTGCAACAATTCTTTCCCGTTGCCAGCGCTTTGATTTCAAGCGCATTGAGCCGCAGGATATTGCATATCAGCTCAATAAGGTTGCGGCGGGCGAAGGCTTTACCATTGAGGATGAAGCCGCTTCGCTCATTGCCAAGGTTGCAGACGGCGGTATGCGTGATGCCCTTTCTCTCCTTGACCAGTGTCAGGGTCAGAGCAGTAATGTCACGGCTCAGCTTGTCAGCAGCGTTGCAGGCTTAACGGGGCATGACCATCTCTTTGCTCTTGCAGACTGTATCAAGAATAAGGACTGTGCAGGAGCGCTGAGCATTATAAACGATTTGCATAATTCCTCCTGTGATATGGAGCGGCTGTGTACGCAGCTCATAGACCACTACCGCAACTTAATGATTATCCGTTCGGTTAAGGATTGTGCCGGGCTTATAGTCTGTACAGCGGCTGAGCTCAAACAGCTTGAAGCTCAGGCAATGAGCTACACTTTAGAGCAGATTATGTATGTTCTCTCCGTGCTTGAAGCCACAAGTGGAAGCCTTCGCAGAGGATTAAACCGCAGAGTTGAAACGGAGATGGCTTTTGTCCGCCTTTGTACGGAGAATTTGGATTCATCGGTTGACGCCCTTTTGAAGCGTGTTGCCGAGCTTGAAAAAGCCGTTAGAACAGGTGCGGTAGCTTCCGTACAGCCGAGCCAAACGGCTCAGCCCGAACAGCCTCATGCAGAAAAGCCTAAACCCAAAGAATTGCCTGAGGGTGAGCTCAACTGCTGGCAGGATATTGTGCAGGAGCTCAAAACAATAAATATGCCCCTCTCCGGTTTGCTCATAGATTCAACGGCGGCAGTCAGCGGAAAGTTTATCGTTATCTATTCCGGCAATTCATCTATCGGTGCATTGCTAAAGCTCAATAATAATTTGGCCGACCTTAAAAAGGCGGTGTTCAATGTTACAGGTGCGGTTTATAAAATCGGCGTCAAAAAGCCTGAAACGGCTGAGCCGACGCCTGACCCGTATGCCGATGCTTTGCCTCCGCCCCCTCCTGAGCCGGCTCAAGAGGAGAGCGACCCCCTAAATGAGCTTTTGGGCAGAGCTAAGCAAAGCGGAATAGAAATCAAAATCAACTAAGTTACTAAAAAACAAAATATAAATTTGAAAGGAAATATTTAAAATGAAAGCAAGAATTCCCGGTTCACAGGCCGGCGGTCAGGCAGCAATGCTCAAAAAACTTCAGGAAATGCAGGAAGAAATGCAGAGAACTCAGGAAGAAGTAGAGTCAACTGATTATGTTGCGTCCGCAGGCGGCGGTGCAGTTGAAGCAACTGTCACAGGAGCAAAGGTCGTTAAAGATATTAAAATCAACCCCGAGGTTGTTGACCCCGAAGATGTTGAGATGCTGCAGGATATGATTATTGCCGCTGTTAACGAGGCTCTTCGCAAGGCAGAGGACGCCATGAATCAGGGCATGGAAAGGGTAAAGGGCGGTCTCAGTATCCCCGGTCTGTTTTAATTCATGGCTTATGAGGTTGCAACGCTGGCAAAGCTCATCGAACAGTTTGAGCGTATGCCCAGCATAGGTCACAAAACGGCACAGCGCCTTGCCTTTTATGTGCTTGATATGAGCGATGAGCAGGCAAAGGACTTTGCAAAAGCGATTTTAGACGCTCACGAAAAAATTCACCGTTGCGCAGTTTGCTGCAATTTGTCGGAGGATGAGCTTTGCCCTATTTGTGCAAAAGAGGGCAGGGATAAGTCCGTTGTCTGCGTTGTTGAGGATCCGAGAGATGTTATCGCAATCGAGCGCACTCATGAGTTCAACGGCACATATCATGTGCTAAACGGTGTTATTTCGCCCCTCAACGGCATTGGCCCTGAGGAACTGAGCATTAAAGAGCTCATTGCCCGTATGGGCAGCGGAGAGATTAAAGAGGTTATTATGGCGACTAATCCCACGGTTGAGGGCGAGGCTACGGCAATGTATGTTTCCCGTTTGCTCAAACCAATGGGGGTTACAACAAGCCGCCTTGCTTACGGTGTGCCTGTGGGAGCGGATCTTGAATATGCCGATGAGGTAACTCTCCTACGCGCGCTGGAGGGCAGACAGGAAATATAATTCAGCATAAAAAATAAAGCAGAAGTTTGGTTTTTTCCCAAGCTTCTGCTTCTTTTTTGTTGACAAGAAAATTATCTTTCGTTGATGTATTTTGTAAGCTCAACGGGGTCAACGATTACGCCGTCCTTATAAACTCTCATGTTGCCGGAAGCAATTTCGTCAATAAGAATAACTTCACCGTTGTTGTATCCGAACTCAAACTTAATATCCCAAAGGTCAAGGCCGATTGACTTGAGGTCGTCAGCAACAATCTTTGTGATTTTGAGTGTCTGCTCCTTCATGCTCTCAAACATAGCGGGAGTCATGATGCCGAGTGCTGCAAGACCTTCGCCTGTAACAAGGGGATCGCCCTTTTCGTCGTTTTTGAAGGTGCACTCAACATAGCCGCCCTCAAGAACTGTGCCGTCCTCAATGTATTCGCCGTATCTGCGGATGAAGCTGCCTGTTGCAACAAGGCGGCAGATAACTTCAAGACCGTGGCCGAATACTGTTGCAGGAAGAACTTCCATTGTAGCGTCGTCAATATTTGCGCTTACATAGTGAGTTTTAATGCCTGCTTTTTTGAGAAGCTCGAAATAGTGGATGGAAGACTTGAGGTTAGCCTTGCCGATGCCCTCGATTGTGAGACCGACTGAGTTTTCGCCGGGATCAAAAACACCGTCTTTGCCTGTGCAGTCGTCCTTGAATTTGAGCATTACATTGCCGTTATCAAGTTTGTAAACATTCTTGGTTTTGCCTTCGTAGATTTTTTCCATTCTTGAACACTCCTATACAAAATTAACACATTTAATTTATCATATTTTTTAAAAGATGTATATAGTTTTTGAGAAAAAATGTTTTGAAAGTATAGAAATTTGCGCCTTATTCCTTGTGAATTTTAGCTAAGTTTCTTTTCTTTTGACCAAACCATGCCTAAACAGCTCAAAATAATAAGGACGATAAGGAAGCCTAAGGTGTGTTTCTTGTGGGAGAAAACTGTTGCAACCATCATAAAGCAGCAGCTGCAAATTGCAAAAAATGGAGCGGCAAAGCGCTTGAAAAAGCCTAAATCTTTGAGCTTGAACATCATCATAAAGAAGATGGGAATATAAAGCAAGTAGCTTGTGACTATAGGCAGCTCCGTTGGGTCAAAGGCGAATATACCCCAGCCCTTGCTTACATCCGAAAGCTGTGAGCAGTAGAAGAAAAGTAACCACCCTATGCAAAGAAGCAAACCTAAAGCGGCTGAATTGGAGGGCATATTTGTTGCGCTGTCAACCTGCATAAAGGTTTTGGGATTAGGACCCTTCTTGCGGCTTGCAAGGGAATAAATGCCGCGGCAGCAGGCGAGCATACATCCGTTGAGAGTGCCGAAGCAGGAAATAATAACGAATACAAAAATACCTGTTCCGCCAATGCTGCCGAAAACAGCGGCGAAAGCGTTCTTGGCGCCTGTCTGGCCGCTTGCCATCATTTCAGCGTTGAGAATACTGCCTGCAAGACCCACATAGTAAAGAATGTATATTACAATAATTATAAGAGAGCCGAAAACCAGCGCACGGGGCAGATTCCTTTTTGCGTCTTTAAGCTCTGCGTTAATTGTTGTTGCAACAATCCAGCCGTCATAGGCAAAGGCAGTGGCACAAACTGCCATGAACAGCGCTTCACCTGTGTTAACCTGTTCAACAATGGTGGTAAAGTTTTCAACCGTGTAGCCCTTTGTCAAGCCGTAAACCGTGCCGAAAATTGCCATAAGAACAAGGGGTATGAGCTTGATTATGGTTGCGGAAACCTGAACTTTGCCTGCGATGATAGGGGAGAGGAGATTTATTGCAAAGCTGAGAATAAGGTAAAGGCCTGCAAGAGTCATGCAAAGGCCGCCTGTTATATCCGCCGCATCGTGGAAGATAAGCACAAGGGTATATCTTGCCGAGAGCCATGCCAAAGCCATTGTCAGGCACGGATAATACATTACGGTCATGAACCAGCCGATGAAGTAAGCGTATTTTTTGCCGACCATGGCTTCTGCGTAGTCAACAAGACCGTTGACCTTTTCAATTCTCGTTGCAAGAATCGAAAAGGCGTAGGCGCAGGCTATCATTATAATGCCGCCTATAAGCCAGGAGAGTATGCCGATTTTTAGGTTGCCGCCTGTAGCTGTGAGTATTTTTTCTGCCTTGAAGAAAACACCGCTGCCTATTACAATGCCTGTAACCATGGAGATAGCGGTCATCAGACCGTATTTCTTTTTAAGCGTAGTTGCCACTGAATCACTCCGTTGATTGTTCATTATAATGGTTATTTTAATATATTATAGTCGATTTTGCAACAAAAACTTTAAGCTTTTAAGTTACATTCTTATAAAATGTTGAAGAAGAAAATCTCATGTTAATATTATGCACAAAGGCAGTCGCATTTTGTCCGTTAAAACTGCTTGACAAGTATTATAAATATGTTAAAATAGTTTAGCATGAGCCGATTATGAAAGGAAGTGACAGGCTTTGGAAACACAAAACGGCAGAACTGTTGCCCAAAATAAAAAAGCCTACCACGATTATTTTGTAATCGAAGAGGCAGAGGCCGGGCTTGAGCTTTTCGGCACGGAGGTTAAGTCAATCCGTCAGGGCAGGGTGAATCTCAAGGATTCATGGTGCTCTTTCAAGAACGGCGAAATTTTTGTCAACGGAATGCACATAAGTCCCTACGAGCAGGGCAATATATTCAACAGAGACCCTCTTCGAGTTAAAAAACTGCTCATGCACAAGCGTGAAATTAACCGCCTTTACGGCCTTACAAAGCAACAGGGCTATTCGGTTATACCGCTTTCCGTCTATTTTGTAAAAGGCAGAGCAAAATTAAAAATCGGTTTATGTAAAGGTAAAAAACTTTACGATAAGCGGGAGGTTGCCGCCAAGAAGGATGCGGCAAGAAACATTGAAAGAGCCTTTGCAGGGCGGGAATAAACGGCTGTTTCTGTCAAATTTTTCATTGGTGTAAATGTAAAATACTTTACATTACTATATATGGGGATGAAAGGATTTCGACGGGGATTCAGAGTCATGATAAGCGAGTAGCGGTGCGGAACCGCTATAAAAGCCGCAGTTTATTAAAAATAAACGACAACGAATTAACTCTTAAAGCTGCTTAACTTAAGCAGCCGTCGTTACCGGGAGCACCGCGGCCCGGATAACGGCGTCGATTAGCGGTGAACGTGCGTGTTAGATTAGCCTTGTATAACACCACGCACTAAAGGCTACCGTAGGGCGAAGCCTGCCGATTGGCGTCGCCTGAGGGGAATCCCAAATAATCGGATACACTCGTAGAAAGTTGTGGTAATGGGTTTTCGGACGCGGTTTCGACTACCGCCATCTCCACCAAACGGTACTCAGACGAACACCTACTTCTTTAGTGGCGGCTTTGCTGTGAAGGTGATGCTCTGATACGAAACAGACACCCGCCATCTTAGATTGATTTCTAAGGTGGCGGGTTTACATATAGGCAAGTTGTTTGTATATGCACAGGGAACCGTCCCCTTTGCATACAGTTGAAACACTCCGAAATGAGAATATATAAAGTGAAACGATAATGTATTAAAACAAGGAGCAAATTTGATGAAATTTATAGATAACAGTGACAAACATTTGATGTCAATCTTACCCGGTGTTATTTCAGAAAAGCTTAACAAAGAAGCTGTTAAAATCAAATTTATCGGTGGCGGAAGCTACGGCAGAGTTTATAAAGCAACTCTTTCCGATGGTGAAAGCATTGCAGTCAAGGGTTATAAACTTCAGGGTATGCACACTGAAGAAGCCTATCAACTTGATTTTTTATCGAAAAATACAAGTATTAAAATGCCGGAAGTCCTTTTTGCATATGAAGATGATGATACTGCAATTTTAGCCATGAGCTTTGTTGAGGGGCAAAATGTATTAAATCCCATCTATTTATTAAAAAGCAAAAAACAAAAACAACGATTTGCTGATGAGGTTATTGCAGGTATGCTCCAATGGCATTGCGTTACAAATGACAAGTTTGGCTCTTTATCAAATCCGACCTATGATAGCTGGTATGATTATTATAAAACAGAAAAACAGGAGCCTTGGCTTAAAGCATTCAACAAATTAAGTGATAACGGAAAATTCAGCAGAAAGAAAATGCAGCTTCTTTATGATGCAACGGAGCTTTTTAACTCTTTGCCTCAGGAAAACACTACTCCCGTACTTATTCATGCCGACCTTAATATTATGAATATAATGGCTGACACAAAGACATTTATGCTTACTGCTTTTATAGACCCTTGCGGCAGCATATGGGCAGACAGAGAATACGACCTGTTTCAGCTTCGCAATATGTGGGGCGATGCCTACGGTCTTTATGAAACCTATAAAAGAAAGTATCCGCTTTCTGAATTTGCTGATTTTAGGGTTGCCTATTACGGTGCAATGCATGAAGTATCAATGAGACTCAAAGGCGGCCATACCATACCTCTTTTGGAAGACCTGAATTTTGCACGATTGAAAAAAGAGATGAAAAAAATAAAAGAAAAAATTTAATTCTATCTGCTTTTTTATACGCACAGGGAACCGTCCCTTGTGCACACTGCTTGCCGAAAAATGATTTCCCGAAAAGCTAAAGCCTCCGGATAGTCCGGAGGCTTTAGCTTTTGGCGTTTATGCTATTTTGCTGCTGCCGTTGTGAGCTGAGATGCTCTTTCAAGGGCGGCGTCAATATGCTCGCATATGTTTTCTTCGCCGATTTCGTTTAACAAGCCTGATTTTTTGAGTGCTTCCATTGGCTGTTCGTTGACATGGGAAAGCACAAGGGTTGAGCCTTTTTTTCGGCAGACCTTAATGAGCTGTTCAATGCTGTGTATGCCTGTTGCATCAATGGCCGGCACGCTTCTCATTCTCAGAACGATAACATTTTTATTTGCTCTCTTTATAACATCGGCAATTTTTGTTGAAGCACCGAAGAATATGGGGCCTGTAATCTCGTAAACCATAGTGCCTTCGGGGATTACTTTCAGGGATATATTGTCGATATCCGTGCTTTCGTCAATTTCTTTCCAGCCGTAAGCATCGGTAACATCGCTCATGCGTTTCATAAACATTACGGTTGCAAGAATTATGCCGACTATGATTGCAACAACAAGGTCAAACGCAACTGTCAGCACAAAGGTTACGATAAGCACAAGGGCATCGCTCTTGGGAGCGCGCTTGATAATTGAAGTAAATTCTCTCCATTCGCTCATGTTGTAGGCAACAACGAAAAGGATAGCAGCAATGGTGGGCATGGGAATGAGCGAAGCAAAGGGCATGAGCACAACGAGAACAAGCAAAAGAACAACTGCGTGAACCATGCCTGCTACGGGAGTACGGCCGCTGTTTTTGATGTTGGCGGCTGTTCTTGCGATTGCGCCTGTTGCGGGAATACCGCCGAAGAGAGCGGAAGCAATGTTACCGGCGCCTTGAGCGACAAGCTCCATATTGGAGTTGTGGCGGCTGCCTGTCATTCCGTCTGCTACAACACAGCTCAGCAGGCTCTCTACCGCTGCAAGAACTGCGATTGTGAATGCGTCGGGAAGTATTGATTTAACTGCATCAACGGAAAATTCGGGCATGACAAATTTCGGCAAATCCGATGAAATAGTGTAGAGGTCGCCGATGGTGTTTACATCCATGTTGAGCAGCTTAACAAGAGCGGCGCTGATTATGATTGCAAAAATTGAGGGGGGGAATACGCTTAATAAATTTCGGGAAGATAATGAGGATAGCCAGAGAAACGGCGCCGATAACAAACGCCTGCCAGTTGAAGGTGGCAATACAGCTTACAACCTCTTTGAGCTTATCTATTGTTTCAATGGGGGAGTTTTTAAATGTAAGTCCCATGAAATCCTTGAGCTGACCGATTACAAGGGTAATTGCAATACCCGTTGTGAAGCCTGTTGTGATTGTATAGGGAATGAACTTAATAAGGCTGCCGAGCTTGAATAAGCCCATTACAACGAGGAGAATACCTGCGATTATTGTAGCGAGAGCAAGTCCGCCGATTCCGTTTTTGGCAATTATGCCTGCAACGATTGTTGCAAAGGCGGCTGTAGGGCCTGCAATTTGCACGCGGCTTCCGCCTAAGAATGATATTACGAAGCCTGCGATAATTGCGGTGTATAAGCCCTGATCAGGTGTAACTCCCGAAGCGAGAGCAAGCGCAATGGAAAGGGGGAGCGCAATTATGGCAACGATGAGACCGGCGGTTAAATCCTTGACAAATTGCTCTTTGGTGTAGCTTTTCATGCATGAAAAAAGCTTTGGCTTAAATTCTTTCATTTTTTTACCCCTTTTATACCTCAAATCCGTGTTTCGCTGTACAATTATAGACTTGTCGGAGTTCAGTTTCAAGGCGAAAAACTAAATTCCGGAGATTTCTATGTTTTGTAACAATATAACAAAATGAAAGTAGGATTTTTGTAAACTTTCCCCATGGGTTTATTAATGCTTTACGGAAACTTAGTTTTGTGGTAAAATTAAAAAATATAGGTACATAGACGAGGAGGCATAATAAATGTTCGCATTACTTAAAAATTTCTTTGTTTCCCTTCTGGCGCTTATTACCGCCGCCGCTCCTTTCGGCAAACCCGAATTGCCTGAGCGCAAATGTGCGCCCGAATTTACGGGCACTTTTGTTCAGTCCTGGATGAGCAGCGGCTGGGATGATGAACGCTGGGCAGAAGAGGTTGAAGCCATGCAGGCTGACGGTGTGGAATACCTCGTTTTGCAGGATTTGGCAAATATGGAT
This sequence comes from uncultured Oscillospiraceae bacterium, assembly GCA_949297075.1. Lineage (GTDB taxonomy): Bacteria > Bacillota > Clostridia > Oscillospirales > Acutalibacteraceae > UBA8612. The sequence goes on from CASFRX010000046.1 coordinate 47,843, forward strand.
GCCGACGGCAACTGGACGATTTATTATAACAGCACTGTATCTGCTTTTGAAAATGCGGCTTTTGGCGGCGATGTTTTAAATGCGGCTCTCAAAGCCTGTGAGGGAAGCGGAATAAAGGTTTTTGCAGGGCTCACGATGTTTGACTCTTTCTGGCTTTTGGGTAACTTCACAGGGGATTACGAAAAGGTCTGCAGAATTACTGCCGATATGGTGGGGGATATTGCGTCGGGCTATTCCTCCCCGGCTCTTTACGGCTGGTATTTCACCCTCGAAATCAATAATCAGATTAACTGCGGTTCCATTATGCCGAAAATGACAGAGGGCTTAAACCTTGTTCTTGCCAAGGCAAGCGAGGTCGCTCCCGGTATGCCCCTTATGATAAGCCCATACACAGCGGGTTATCTCTCCTTAGGTGATGCCTCCACCTATGCGCAGTGGCTGACATTTTTCGAGCTGACAAAATTCAGAGACGGTGATATTGTCGCTCCACAGGATGCTCTGGGAGCTGATTGGATTGAAGAAGACGACCTTGTCAAAATTTGGGAAACCTATTCAAATGCGGCAAAAAGAGCAAAGGCTGATATTAAGCTTTGGGCCAACTGCGAAAACTTCGATATTGCAATAGGTCCGGGTGCCCTTGCAGGCACGGCTTTAAGGCCTCAAACAGAAAATATAGAATCCGTTACCGCCTGCTTGGATAGGTTTGTCAGGCAAATGGATATTGCTTCACGCTACTGCGAGAATATAATCACCTTTTCTTATTCCCATTATTTCAGTCCTAACTTAGTTAAGCCTTTCTATATGGAAACCTATCACAATTATGTTGAAAACGGCTATGTTTTGGAAAAAGAAAAGCCTGTTTTGCCCGATGCGTTTACAAAAACCGCAGGGGAAAACGGCGTTGAGCTGAATTGGCAGGCGGCTGAGGATAATTTCGGCGTTGCCTATTACCGCATTTGCAAAAACGGCGAGTTTTTACATAGAGTCGAGATGTATAAGTGGGATTATCCCATGAGCTTTACCGATGAAAACGGCATGGTTTCCGATGAATATACCCTCGTGGCAGTGGATGCCGCAGGCAATATGAGCGATACGGTAATATGCGTTGAATCGATTTAAAGTTACATTTAAATAAACTATAGTACAAAAAACTTGACATTTGCTCATTTTTTAATATAATTTGAAGTGATTGTTAATAAAATATTAATATGGGAAGTGAAGGCTAATGGCATCTTTTTCAGATATCGGTGTGCTTCTCGGCGATGTTTCCCTTGCTGAGATCAGACACTACACAAAAGACCCTATGAAGGCTCAGAACATGACTCTGAGAAAAATTCTTCGCAGAAACAAGAACTGCGAGCTCGGTAAGAAATATCACTTCAAAGACATAAAGACTATTGAAGATTATCAGAAGATGGTTCCCCTTTCAAGCTATGAGGATTATGCGCCCTATGTTGAGCGCATGATACATAACAAAGAAAAGAACCTTATGTTCACAGGCTGGAATGTGCGTTACTGCTCCTCTTCGGGCAGTGTAGGCAAGCCGAAGATTTTGCCAAAGGGCGTTAAAGACCTTTGGAATATGCAGTGTATAGGCTTCTCCTGCACTGTTGCAACCGCTTATCATCATCTTAAAAAGCACGGCGTCAGGATGCCCCCTCAGATGGGTCCCATTGTTCTCATTCTCACAGGTCATCGCCTTGAGGACGGCAAAATGTGCAACGGCGCAGGTCAGGTGCCTCTGACCTATCTCAAGCCCATCACTCCTTTCTTCTGCACATCGCCAACCTCTTTGCTCTATCCTGAGCATGAGGATCTCATTGATACATCTTATCTTCAGCTTCGTTTTGCGCTGGAGAACAGAAAGGTCAGCTACATCGGCGCCCTTGTTATCACCTTGGGCACAACTATGTTTGATTACCTTGAGGAAAATTGGGAAATGCTCTGCGACGATATCGAAAAGGGCATAATCAACCCCAATATCAAAATTACACCGGACCTCAAAAAAGAATACTCCAAGAAACTCAAGCCCAACCCCAAGCGTGCGGCTGAGCTGAGAAAAGAATTTGAAAAGGGCTTTGAAACTCCTATCGGTCCGAGAATTTGGCCGAGACTCACCTGGGCATACGGCATGATAGGCTCTAACCTCAAGGTTTATGTGGAAAAGTTCCGCCGTTCCGTTGGCAATATTCCGCTTCACAATATGGGCTTTGCCGCCGCAGAGGGCTTCTTCTCAATGGCAACAGAGCTGGATGTTGATGACGGCGTTCTTCTCCCTCAGTGCCTGTTCTTCGAGTTCCTGCCCGTTGATGACGACGCTGAGGACGGCAATGAAGAGGTAACGCCTCTCCTTATTGACCAGCTTGAAATCGGCAAAAAATACGAGATTATTGTTTCTAACTTCTCCGGCCTTTACAGATACCGTATGGAGGATGTTGTCAAAGTCACAAGAATGTTCAACAACACTCCTCAGATTGAGTTCCTTTACAGACGCAATCTCGGTATGAACATTGCCAACGAAAAGACTACCACAGAGATGGTTGATATGGCGGCTAAGCAAACAGCCGAAGAAATGGGCAACGAATTTGTCGGTCACAGCCTGTATGCCGATTATTCAACCAATCCTCCCCGCTACTGTATGCTTGCAGAGCCTGTTAAGCCTGTCAGCGAGGAAGACAGACAGAAATATATTGATATCCTTGATGAAAAATTTAAGGCATTTAACGAAAAATATTTCAAATATCGCCGTTGGGGCATGATTAACAGACCTGAGGTTCTCTTCCTTAAGCCCAAGACCTATTGGGATTACCGGGAAATGCTTCGCGGACAGGGCAAGGTTCTCAACCAGATTAAGCCCGTAACCATTATCAACAGCGAGGAAAGATGCGAATTTTTCTTCTCCCATGTTGCTACTCAAACCGAGCTGCCCTATAAGTGCAAAGAAACAAATAAGCAATAACGAGATAAGCGCAGCGGGTTTGTTTACGGCTCGTTGCGCTGCTTTTTGCGCTTTTCCCTTTACACTAATTGCAATTTATGTTAAAATAACAATCGATTGGTGAAAAGAGGAATATTTGAAAATGAAGAAAAAAACTGTCAGAGCGGCGTTTATAAAGTCTTTGCCGGTTTGTGCAGGTTATGTTGTGCTGGGCATCGGCTTCGGCGTGCCGCTGGCTAAGGTTGGCTACGGCCTGCTGTGGGCTTTTGCAATGAGCCTGACCATGTATGCAGGCTCCATGCAATATGTTGCGGTCAATCTGCTTGCAGGCGGTGCTTCCCTTATAACAACGGCAATAACAACCTTGCTTGTGCAGGCGAGACACCTTTTTTACGGCATATCTATGATTGATAAATATAAAGACGCAGGATGGAAAAAGCTTTATCTTGCTTTTTCTCTGACCGATGAAACTTATTCCCTGCTGTGCGACGGTAAATATCCCGAATATGCGGATAAGCATCTTTACTGCTTCCTCGTTTCGCTTTTTAACCAATGCTATTGGATTTTCGGCTGTGTAATCGGCAATATAATCGGCACAAATGTGCCCTTTAATTCAAAAGGCATAGAGTTTGCCATGACTGCTCTTTTCGTAACGGTTTTTGTGGAGCAGTGGAAGAGCGCTAAACAGCATTTGCCTGCAATCATAGGCGTTGCTTCAACGGCGGTTTGTTTGGTAATATTCGGCAAGGAGAATTTTTTAATTCCTTCAATGGCTGTGGTAACCGTTCTTCTCTTTGCGGTTCGCAAAAAGCTTGAGAGCAGCGAGCCTCCTGCTCAAACGGAGGTGGACGAGAATGAGTAGAGAACAGATAATTCATTCCGTGCTTATTGTAGCTGTGTCCGCCGTTATAACAGCATTGCTCAGAGGCCTGCCGTTCGTTATTTTCAGCGCAAACAAAACCCCGAAGTTTGTTTTGTTCCTGGGCAAATATCTGCCCTTTGCGGTTATAGGTATGCTGGTGGTTTATTGCCTTAAGGATGCTTCGTTTACCGCAATGCCCTTTGCCTTGCCTGAGCTTATTGCTATTGCGGCTGTTGCGCTGATACATTTGTGGAAACGCAACACCTTGCTAAGCGTAGCCGGAGGCACTGTGTTTTATATGTTGTTGGTACAGTTTGTATTCAAATAATAACAAAAAGGAGAAATCAAAATGTTAGCAAAACTTTTCACACTTTTATTGGCTGTTTTCTATGCAGTCAATCCCTATGTAGCCCCCGGCACATCTGACCCCATTAAGCCCCTCGAAGATGATGTAAAACTAACAGCAGTTGCTTGGGCAGACCCCCAGATTTCAAACTACCTTGTTGAGCGTCACCCTGTTTTCAGAGCAGCAGCAGAGGATTTAACAAATTCAACTGTTGATATTGATGCTCTCATCTTGGCGGGCGATATTACCGAAAACGGTCTTCAGTGCGAGTTCGATGAGAGTTACAATTTAATTTCCAAAGCACCTGTTAAGAACTTTATAACCGCTACCGGTAACCACGATATCCGCCTTAGACTCTATTCTCAGAGCCTTGCCCGTTTTGCCGATTTCACAAATAAGCTTAATGCTAATGCAGGCAGTGAGCTTAAAATTGATAAGATGAGTTATTCCTATGCAGTTAACGGCTATACTTTCATCGTGCTCGGCTCAGACAGAACTGAGTTTGAGGAAGCTTATATAAGCCCGGAACAGCTTGCATGGCTCGATAGCTCCCTTGATGCTTGCAAGGATAGCGGCAACCCTGTTTTCGTAGTTTTGCATCAGACTCTTAAAGATACCCACGGTCTTCCGGATACATGGGGCAGCCCCATTCCCGGCGGCTCAGTAGGTGCGCAGTCAGATGATATTTATAACATTCTCAATAAGCATAGCAATGTTATCCTGATTACAGGTCATATGCACACAGGCATGGGTCAGTATACATATGAAAAGGTAGGTAACTTCCATTCAGTAAACCTTCCTTCAACAACAATCAAGAATAAGGACGGCGAATATAACGGCCCCGGTATTGGTTACATGATGGAAGTTTATGAGGGAAAGGTCGTTTTCAGGGGCAGAGATTTTGCTAAGGGCGAATATGTACCTGAGCAGGATTTCACAATCGAAATAGGCTGAATTAATACGAAATTCTAAAAATTATGGGCTGTGACTTTTGTGTCACAGCCCTGTTTTAGTTTACATTGTTAATTTAAATTTAGTTCTTAAGACTTTGCACCGGTGCCGGGATTCTGCCGCCGCGGCTGATAAATTTGGCAGGGGAAATCATGCTTATATCCATAACGGGGCCGCCACCGAGAAGACCGCCGAAATCAAGCTCATCACCTACGGCTTTGCCTATTGCGGGAATTACACGAACAGCGGTAGTTTTGCTGTTTATCATGCCGATTGCGGCTTCGTCTGCAATAATTGCGGAGATAACCTCTGCGGGTGTGTCGCCCGGAATATTAATCATATCAAGGCCAACGGAGCAAACAGCAGTCATAGCCTCAAGACGCTCGATGTTGAGCGCACCGCTTCTTGCCGCATCTATCATGCCTGCGTCTTCGGTTACGGGGATGAATGCGCCGGAAAGGCCGCCCACATGGGAGGAAGCCATAATGCCGCCTTTCTTAACTGCATCATTGAGCAGGGCAAGCGCCGCAGTTGTGCCGTGGCAGCCGCACTGAGCAAGACCCATTTCTTCGAGAATGTGGGCAACGGAATCGCCGACTGCCGGAGTCGGGGCAAGGGAGAGGTCAACAATGCCGAAAGGCACATTGAGCCTGCGTGAAGCCTCACGGGCAACAAGCTGACCTACACGGGTAATTTTGAATGCAGTTTTCTTAACAACATCGGCAACATCTGTCAAGTTGCCGTCGGGAATTTTCTTGAGAGCGTTGCTTACAACACCGGGGCCTGAAACGCCGACATTGATTACGCAGTCCGGTTCACCTGCGCCGTGAAATGCGCCTGCCATAAAGGGATTATCTTCGGGAGCGTTGCAGAAAACAACTAACTTTGCAGGGCCGATACAGCCCTTGTCTGCGGTAGCCTTTGCGGCTTCAACAACAATCTGACCCATGAAGGAAACGGCGTCCATGTTGATGCCTGCCTTTGTGGAGCCTATGTTTACGCTGGAGCAAATATGCTCGGTGGTGGCAAGAGCTTCGGGAATGCTACGGATAAGAGCTTCATCTCCTGCGGCAAAGCCTTTTTGCACAAGGGCTGAATAGCCGCCTATGAAGTTAACGCCAACAGTTTGAGCGGCTTTTTCAAGAGCTTTCGCATATTCAACGGGGTTGCCGCCTGAGCAAGCGGAAATCATAGCGATGGGGGTAACGGAAATTCGCTTGTTGATAATGGGAATGCCGTATTCCTTTTCGATTTGCTCACCTGTGCTGACAAGGTTTTCCGATTTACGGGTTATTTTATCGTAAATCTTTTCGCAGCTGCGTTTAATATCGCTGTCGCAGCAGTCGAGCAGGGATATGCCCATGGTAATTGTGCGTATGTCGAGGTGCTCCTCCTCAATCATAGCAATAGTTTCGAGAATGTCGCCTGTGTTCATCATAAGTCAAAAACCGCCTTCTCAAATTCTGTGCATGGAATTGAAAATATCCTCATGCATAACGTGTATTTTAAGGCTGTTGCTTTCGCCGTATTCTTTTAGCTTATCCGAAAAATCCGTAAAGGGTATTCCCATTTTCTCGGTGTCTACAAGCATAATCATGCAGAACATATCCTGCAAAATAGTCTGCGAAACATCAACAACATTTACATCGTTGTCTGCGCAAAAGTTGGAAACCTTTGCAAGTATGCCGACAGTGTCCTTGCCGACTACGGTTATAACAGCTCTCATAGTATTAACCTCCGTTCAGTTAGCTGATTTTTATTAACTAAACCTATTTTAGCACAACAAAAAGTATAAAACAATAGCGTTATTATTACAAAATACCATTGAAATTTTGGCACTATATGTATATAATATATGTTATCGGTTAAAAACTTAATATCCGCCCGTAGCGAAGTTGGATATCGCAGCAGATTCCGATTCTGAAGGTCGGGGGTTCAAATCCCTCCGGGCGGGCCAAAAAAGCCAAAGGCACGGACAAGGTGTCTTTGGCTTTTTTAGGAGGGATTTGAAACCTAAGAGGGTGAGCAGATGTCCTATGAGAATTAAGCAATCTTTTCTAAGCAAATTCCTTGACTTGATTTAAGGATAAATGTATTATTACATTATATAAATACAGATAAACTTGATAACTGCAATGTGAGGAATTACTATGAATTTTCATATTTCAAATCCGTTGAGCAAGGGCTGGTATGCAGACCCTGAGGCGAGGTTTTACGAGGGCAAATACATAATTTATGTCACCCATTCTCTTCCTTATTGCGAGCAGCTTAACCACAGCTGTTTTGTGTCGGAGGATTTGACGAATTGGGAGCTGAAAGAAAACATTATTGATACTTCTGCTTTCCCGTGGATTAAAGGCGCTGTGTGGGCTCCGACGATTATTGAGAAAAACAGCAAGTATTATTATATTTTTGCAACTAACGATGTTCCGAATTTATCCGAAAAAGGCGGCTTGGAAATCGCCGTTTCGGATAGTCCTACAGGCCCCTTTAAAGGCTATCTCGGCAGGCCTCTTATCAATGAAAACATAAACGGCGCTCAGCCTATTGACGCCCATTTGTTCAAGGATGATGACGGCACAGTTTATCTGCTCTACGGTGGTTGGAAGCACTGCAATATTGCCGTTATGAACGAGGATATGACGGGCTTCGTGCCCTTTGAAAACGGCGAGATTTTCAAGGAGATTACACCGCCTGATTATGTTGAAGGCCCCTGTATGTTCAAAAGAGGGGATAAGTATTATTTTTTCTGGTCGGCAGGAGGCTGGACTGAGGGAACATACCATGTTAACTATACGACCGCCGATAAACCTTGGGGTCCGTTTAAGCAGGCAAATGAGATTCTTGCCACAGGGGATAGCACAATAGCAAACGGTCCGGGTCACAACGGATATTTTTATCTGCCCGATGAGGATCAATACCTGATGGTTTACCACAGACATAAAAACGGCGAAACCGACGGCAACGCACGCTATCTCTGCATCGACAGAATGGATTTAGACAGCGACGGAACAATCCTGCCCGTAAAAATGACCGATGAATGGGATTTCAAAGCTGAATAGTGAGCTGAATAGAAAAATGCCCGCTCTCGTTTTTCTTGAGAGTGGGCATAAGCTTTATAAAGTTTGCATTAAAATCCGCCGCCGGTTGTGATTATGTAATCAACCGAGCCGTAGGCACTGCTAATTGTTGCCGAAAGCGGAATTCTTACCGCCGCAACATACAGGTTTTTAAGTTTAACATCAACCTTGTATGTCCATGTGCCTTTTTCGATAATTCCGTCTTTGTTGATTTTTACCTTGAGTTTGGGATTTGAATAGTGGAGCTTCAATTCAGCGTTGTCAAAATCAATATTGAACTGAGGCAGCTCTGCGGCAACGGTTGAAATATCGCCGACAACGGTGATAGCGTGGCCTACCGTGCCTGAATATGCGTCGCCGTGAGCGCCGTCTGTTTGCTCTTTTAATGTCATTTCAACAACTGTGTAGCTGCCGCTCTTGTAAGCTTTGACGCTCTTTGTATCTGAAAGCTCAAGGTTTTCGTAGCCGCCTGTAATGCCTTCAAATTCGGTTGAATTTTTCTTTAGTGCTGATTTCATAATGGGTGTTGCCATTTCAACAAGCTTGCCGATAAAGCCTGAGCCGTCGTTGACAACCATTTCCGTCATGGTCATTTCCTGCTTAGATGTAACCTTTGTCTTGGATTTAATTGCCGCCTGCTTGTAAAATTCAATGATTTCTTCACCTGTCCATTCAGCAGGGTTAGCAGAAAAAGCTTTTGTTTCGTTTTCCGATGTTGTTTCGTCGGTTGAAGTTTCCTGTGTGAAATCGGCGTTTGTTAAATCCGGCTGAGCTGTTGTGCTGTCAACGGTCGCATCGCTTTGGCTTTCAACAGCATTTGTGGTGGGCTCCTGCTCTCCTTCGCTGCTTTTGCATGATGCGAATGTGAAAAGCATAATAAGAGCGGTTAATAATGCTAAAATCTTTTTCATTTCCGTTTCCTCCTTTGGTTCCTTGTAAACTTTACGACAAAAAATCGCTTTTGTCAATCGTTAGCAACGCTTTTGTGACGAAATTGTAAACAATTTTACCATGAAAAGTAATCCGTGCAAGCCATTTACAAAAGATATCTTTTCTGTTATACTTGAATTTAAAGAAACTCAAAATTCACATAAGAAAGGTTTTGCGACATGAACAGTAACTTTTTGCACAAGCTGTTCGGAACAACTCCGGGCAAGGGCGTCCAGCCTAAGGAAGCCGTTGCTTACAGCATAGCAGGCTTTGGTCAAAACTTTATATGCACTATTATCGGCTCATACCTCACAATTTTCCTCACCGATGCTCTTTTATTCGGTGCCGATGGCGTAAAAATCGGCTCCATCTCCGGCGCAATCGCCGTGGCGTATCTTATGCTCGGAACCCGAATTTTTGACGCGCTTAACGATCCCATCATGGGAAGTATAGTTGACAGAACCCGTACAAAGTGGGGCAAATGCCGCCCTTATCTCAAGTGGATGGCTTTTCCCATTGCTTTTATGACTATTGCTTGCTTCCTGCCTGTTTACAGCGCAAAAGCGATTTCTACATTTGTTGTTATTTCCGTTATTTATGTTATTTGGAGCGTTGTGTACACCGTAGCAGATGTTCCGTATTGGGGTCTGTCTACCTGCATGACTAACGATACTGTTGTTCGCGGTAATATTCTCACGGTTACAAGGCTTGTATGCACTCTCGGCGCAGGTATTGTCACAGTTTTCGTTCCCATTATCACAAATGCAGTTACAGCTAAGTTCAAGTACACGGCTGGCGATATTGCTCAGATTATGGCAGATAAGGGCGTTGATGCGGAAACTGCGAAAAACTTTGTAGGCACTGTTATTGCAGGCCGGGAGATTGCAAACGCAGATACTCTTAAATGGACATATTTCATCTGCGCTGTTGTGCTTGTTGTTTTAGCTGTTCCCATGTTCTTCTACGGTTTCAAGAATACTAAGGAACGCTTCACCGCAACTGATAATCCTTCCTCACTCGGTCACAATCTCAAGCTACTCTTCAAGAATAAACAGCTTCTCCTAATTGTTCTTTCCGGTGTTCTCGGCGGTGCAAGAATGGTTTATACCTATACAGGCGGTCTTTATTTTGCAAAGTATGTTCTTCAGAACGAGGGGCTTTACAGCCTTATTACTCTCCTTGTTGTTCCCGGAGGTCTTGTTGCTTCCGTTCTTGTTCCTTGGATGTCTAAGAAGTTTACTAAAAAATGGACTTATGTTGCGGTTCACCTCTTCGGCGGCATAGTTATGGCTATTATGTATTTTGTCGGCTACGATGCTCCGTGGAAGCTCGCTGTTGCAGCCGTCGGTCTTGTCCTCCTCGGTATTCCTCAGGGTGTTAATAATATCATCACCTACGCTATGATAGGCGATACCGTTGACTACCTTGAGTGGAAAACAGGGGAGAGAGGAGAGGGCATCTGTTTCGCTATGCAGACTCTTATAAACAAAATCGGTATGGCTATTGGCGCATTCATCGGCGTTATTTCTTTCTCCGTAGCAGGTATCAATTCCGAAACAGGCTTTATCTCCGCAGAGGGTGCAAATACTCTTTGGAATATGTTGGTTCTCTCCGGTGTAATCAGTATGTTCGCCTGCGCAGTTCCTATGTTCTTCTATAAAATCACCGAGAAGAAGCAGGCTGAAATGGTTGCCGAAATAGAGACAAGAAAAATGAATAAGTAATCAATAGGCTGACCTCTGTTTTGAACGGGGTCAGCTTTGTTTTAGCTGTTTTATCGGCTTGGCACAAATATGATAAATATGTGGGTGAAAACACTTGCTTTGAGCTTTTTCGGCTATATTTAATGAATATAACCAAAATATATTTGCGGCGGATAATGGAATTTATAGTAAAAATGTATGGACAATTATTCTAACACTGTGATATAATGTGCGGTGGTACACTGCGTTGGTGACTGAATTTGCCAACGGGTAACTAATTAACTTTGCTATTTTTAAAATTTGGAGGTATATTAGACATGGCTTACAAGTATGTTTACCTTTTCTCCGAAGGCGACGCAACAATGCGTGAGACTCTCGGCGGTAAGGGCGCAAACCTTGCAGAGATGACCAAAATCGGTCTTCCTGTTCCTCAGGGCTTCACAATCTCTACAGAGGCTTGCACAAAATACTACGATGACGGCAGAAAAATCAACGATGAAATCCAGGCTCAGATTATGGAGTACATCGTAAAGATGGAAGGCATCACAGGCAAGAAGTTCGGCGATAAGGAAAACCCCCTTCTCGTTTCCGTTCGTTCAGGTGCTCGTGCTTCCATGCCCGGTATGATGGACACTATCCTCAACCTCGGCCTTAACGAAGAGGTTGTTGAGGCAATCGCAGAGAAGTCCGGCAACCCCCGTTGGGCTTGGGACTGCTACAGAAGATTTATCCAGATGTATTCCGATGTTGTTATGGAAGTCGGTAAGAAATACTTTGAAGAACTCATCGACAAGATGAAGGCTGAAAAGGGCGTTACTCAGGATGTTGAGCTTAGCGCTGAAGACCTTAAGGAGCTCGCACGTCAGTTCAAGGCTGAGTACAAGAACAAGATCGGCGTAGATTTCCCCGCAGACCCCAAAGAGCAGCTCATGGGTGCTGTTGAGGCTGTTTTCCGTTCATGGGATAACCCCCGTGCAAATGTTTACCGCCGCGACAACGATATTCCCTACTCATGGGGTACAGCAGTTAATGTACAGATGATGGCATTCGGTAACATGGGCGACAACTGCGGTACAGGTGTTGCTTTCACTCGTGACCCCGCTACAGGCGAAAAGGGTCTCATGGGTGAGTTCCTTGTTAACGCACAGGGCGAAGATGTTGTTGCCGGTGTTCGTACTCCCATGCCCATCGCACAGATGGCAGAGAAGTTCCCCGAGGCATTCGCAGAGTTCAATAAGGTTTGCGCAATCCTTGAGGACCACTACAGAGATATGCAGGATATGGAGTTCACCATCGAAGAAGGCAAGCTCTATATGCTTCAGACAAGAAACGGCAAGAGAACTGCAAAGGCTGCTCTCAAGATCGCTTGTGACCTTGTTGATGAGGGCATGATCGACGAGAAGAAGGCTGTTGCAATGATTGATGCAAGATACCTCGATACTCTTCTTCATCCTCAGTTTGATGCAAAGGCTCTTAAGGCTGCCACACCCGCAGGCAAGGGTCTCGGCGCATCTCCCGGCGCTGCTTGCGGTAAGGTTGTTTTCACAGCTGAAGACGCTGTTGCATGGAACGAGAAGGGCGAAAAGGTTGTTCTTGTTCGTCTTGAAACATCTCCCGAAGATATCACAGGTATGAAGGCTTCTCAGGGTATCCTCACAGTTCGCGGCGGTATGACCTCTCACGCAGCTGTTGTTGCTCGTGGTATGGGTACTTGCTGTGTATCCGGTTGCGGCGATATCGTTATGGACGAAGAGAACAAGAAGTTCACACTTGCAGGCAAGACCTACAATGAGGGCGACTTCATCTCCATCGATGGTTCTACTGGTAACATCTATGACGGCATCATCCCCACTGTTGATGCTGAAATCGCAGGCGAGTTCGGCCGCATCATGGCATGGGCTGATAAGTACAGAACTCTTAAGGTTCGTACAAACGCTGATACACCCGCAGATGCTAAAAAAGCCCGTGAGCTCGGCGCAGAAGGTATCGGTCTTTGCCGTACAGAGCATATGTTCTTCGAAGCAGACAGAATTGCTGCTTTCCGTGAGATGATTTGTGCTGATACAGTTGCCGAAAGAGAAGCAGCTCTTGATAAGATTCTTCCCTATCAGCAGGGCGACTTCGAGGCTCTCTACGAGGCTCTTGAAGGCAACCCCGTAACAATCCGTTTCCTTGATCCGCCTCTCCATGAGTTCGTTCCCACTGAGGAAGCTGACATTGCAGCTCTCGCAGCAGCACAGGGCAAGTCCGTTGAGGATATCAAGGCTATCATTTCCGGTCTCCACGAGTTCAACCCCATGATGGGTCACCGTGGCTGCCGTCTTGCAGTAACATATCCTGAAATCGCAGCAATGCAGACAAAGGCTGTTATCCGTGCAGCTATCAATGTTAAGAAGGCTCATGCAGATTGGAACCTTGTTCCCGAAATCATGATTCCCCTTGTTGGCGATGTTAAGGAGCTTAAGTATGTTAAGGATGTTGTTGTTAAGACAGCTGACGCCGAAATCGCAGCGGCAGGCGTAGAGCTTGCTTACGAAGTAGGTACAATGATTGAGATTCCCAGAGCTTGCCTCACAGCTGATGAGATTGCTAAGGAAGCTGCTTTCTTCTGCTTCGGTACAAACGACCTTACTCAGATGACATTCGGCTTCAGCCGTGATGACGCAGGTAAGTTCCTTGATGCTTACTATGATACAAAGATTTACGAGTCCGATCCCTTCGCAAAGCTTGACCAGACAGGCGTTGGCTCTCTCATGGAAATGGCAGTTGCCAAGGGCAAGGCAAGCGGCAAAAACCTCCACTACGGTATCTGCGGCGAGCATGGCGGCGATCCCAGCTCTGTTGAGTTCTGCCATAAGATTGGCCTCGACTATGTATCTTGCTCTCCCTTCCGTGTTCCGATCGCTCGCCTCGCAGCAGCACAGGCAGCTATCAAAAGTAGGTAGGAGTTCTCTTTCCTTTGAATTACCGCTTGGTTTCAAGGAAGCAGAAGCCTATCGAAAGGCTAACGGACAGTATTTAAGGAAAAATCAATGGAGAGATACCACCGTAAGGGTGCTTATCGACCTTGATTGAAAACCGAACTATAATAAGCGTATCATTAGAAATAGTGATACGCTTATTTTTTTATCTCTTTGCAAAGTTGTTCTTCCCTCTGCTCTTTTATATAATAAGATTAGCAAGGAGGTCGAGCGTATGAAAGACAAAACCACTCATCTGTATGTAGACAGTCACGAAAGGACGCTGATATTACATAGCCTTGTGGAGCTGAAAAACGCTCTTATACGGCAAGGCAGATATACGGACTGCATTGACGAACTCATTTTCAAAGTAGCCAATGCACCCGTTAAGAAAATGAAAATCGAATATGTCTAAGACAATTCAAGAGTGAGCCGCTTATTCTTTTCCATAAGAGTAAGCGGCTTTTTTGCGTTCTCTGTACGATTTACATAGCCGCCTTGACAAAGCGGCTAAATCTATGCGAAAGGAGGACGCAACTATGTCAAATTGCAAAGTGATTGCTCTGACCAACCAGAAAGGCGGTGTTGGCAAGACCACAACGGCGGTCAATCTGGGTGTGGGTCTGGCGAAGCAAGGAAAAAGAGTGCTGTTGATTGACGCCGATGCACAGGCAAATCTCACAATGGCTCTGGGTTACAGCCGACCAGACGATTTACCCATTACGCTCTCCACAATCATGCAGAACATCATAGACGATAAATCTTTTGATGTTTCGCAAGGGATTTTATCCCACAGCGAGGGCGTTGACCTGCTCCCGTCAAACATTGAGTTATCGGGCTTTGAAGTAAGGCTAATCAATGCGATGAGCCGTGAGCGTGTTCTGAAAACCTATGTGAATGAGGTTAAGAAAAACTACGATTATGTGCTTATCGACTGTATGCCGAGCTTAGGTATGATAACCATTAACGCATTGGCGGCGGCTGACAGCGTGGTTATCCCAACACAGCCCCACTATCTTTCTGCAAAAGGTTTAGAGCTGTTGCTTCGCTCCGTGTCAATGGTCAAGCGGCAAATCAATCCCAAACTCAGAATTGACGGTATCTTAATGACAATGGTTATGCCCCGCACCAACATTTCAAAAGAAATCACGGCGACGGTCAAGAGTGCCTACGGTCAGAAAATCAAGGTGTATGACACCGAGATACCTCATTCTATCCGTGCGGTGGAAGCAACCGCAGAGGGTAAAAGCATTTTCGCCTACGACAAAGGCGGCAAGGTTGCCGCAGCGTATGAACAGTTCTCAAAGGAGGTGGCAGAGCTTGGCGAGAAACAGAGAAACCAAAATCGAGCTGACCGCTTACGATGACCTGTTCCAGACGGACGAAAGCCGTGCGGAAGCAGCTTTAAGCAAGATACGGGATATTCCTCTGTCGGAGATTGACGAGTTTCCAGACCATCCGTTCAAGGTTTTAATGGACGAGGATATGGAGCAGCTTGTCGAGAGCGTGAAGCGAAACGGCGTAATGACCCCTGCTACCGTGCGCTTGAAAGAGGACGGGCGGTATGAGCTTATCAGCGGTCACAGACGAAAAAAGGCTTGTGAGCTTGCGGGGCTTGAAACCCTCAAATGCGAGGTCAAAGACCTTACCCGTGATGAAGCCATTATCATTATGGTAGAAAGCAATCTGCAAAGGTCTGTTATTCTGCCGAGCGAAAAAGCCTTTGCCTATAAAATGCGGCTTGAAGCGATGAACAGACAGGGACAGCGTTCAGATTTAACTTCCTGCCCAATGGGCAATAAGTTGACGAGTGCTTCGGAAGTGGCGAAAGATGTTGGAGATAGTGAAAGACAGATTTTCCGTTTTATCCGCTTGACCGAGCTTGTACCCGAAATTCTCCAGATGGTAGATGAAAAGCAAATCGCTTTCCGTCCTGCGGTGGAGATTTCCTATCTTGCCGAGGAACAGCAATACACCTTGCTCGAAGCGATGAGCTATAACGACGCTACTCCCTCGTTGGCGCAGGCTATCAAAATGAAAAAGTTTAACCAAGACGGAAAACTGACGGACGAGGTTATCCAATCCATTATGGAGGAAGAAAAGCCAAACCAAAAGGAAAAGCCCGCTTTCCGTGATGAACGGATAACCAAGCTCATTCCGAAAACCGTTCCCAAAGGACAGGAAACGGATTTTGTTGTCAAGGCGTTGGAGTTTTACAACCGACACCTGCAACGGAACAAAGCGCACGAAAGATAGCCGCACACCGAGGGCAAGGTCTGCCTGTTTGCGTGGATAGCCGCATTTTGCGCTTCCCCCTCTCCACACCTCACCCCCTAACTACTGCCAAGACTATCCGAGAAAAGAATATCTGCAATATCTCGCAAATCGGTTTGTACCTTTGAGGACATCGGCTTTTTTTCGTATAATGAAGCCGTAAAGGAGGTCGATATGATGAGAAAATCAATGTTTGCAGCGCTTCTTGTGCTGATAATGCTGCTTGGCGGCTGCACCGATGTTTCAACAGCCCCCACACGGAATGATGAAAGCGAGCTTGTGACGGAAACCGAAGCTGCTGCCGAAGCCGAAAGCACCAAGAGCATTTATTCCTCGGAAAGTAATGAGAACAAAGCTCCAGAAACGAGTGCGGCGCTTGAAACTGCCGCAGAGGTAACGGAGTGTGAGCCTGTTCAGAGCGAAACGGTAAGGCAAACCGAGCCTGCCAAGCAGAGTGAAGCAGAAACACCTGCGGCGAAACCCACTACGGAAAATAATAATCCGCCGCCTACGGAAATATCGACGCAAACCACTTCCGAAAACACAAAGACAGCCTATGATTTTGAGTTTGATATGGAAGCGATAAAGGCGGATTGTATCAGCATCGGTCAGTCAATGGGGCTTCGTTTGGATACCGCTCTCACTCCGAGCAACGCAAGCTGGTGGAATCCCGTGACGGCGTCACAGAGCAATCAAGGCGACGCCTTAAAACAGAGCCTTGAAAGCTATTTCAAGTTTCATACCGCTGAAAACCTCAGCGCATACGGAATTGATGAAATCTCAGATTTTAATATCTGCTGCGAAGCAAAAGGAAACGGCAAATATCTGATTTACTTTCTTTTTGCATAAGCGGCAGCAAGGCTTATCCCTCTGTTTCAAAAACAGGGGGATTTTTTATACCCAAAATCAAGAAAGGACGGTTTAACAGTCTATGAAAACAAAGTTTAAGAAGAACGGAAGGCGGCTTCTGGCGGCTGTCCTCTGCCTTGTTATGGCGGTTATGGCATTGCCGATGTCCGCCTTTGCGTGGACAAGTGAGGAAGGCGTTAGCTGCACTTCCTCATTCGGGGACTACTATGTCGGCTCTGACGGAGGATACTATCGCAGCAAATCCTCTTATTCGTTCATCGTGTACGACAGCGACGGCAACACCTCTGTAAGAACAATCAGCGCAGGCAACGCCAAGCGCAAATACCTGATGACCGACAGCAGCGGAACGCACCAAGTTTACTGCGTGGAGTCTGGTATTGACTTTAATACGGGAAACAGCTATGTATCCCAGAACGGAAAAAACAGCTCCTATTTTCGCAAGCTTCCGACCGAAGCACAGTTCGGCGTAATGATGGCTCTGATGTACGGTTGGCACGAGGGAAAATCCTCGCCCATTGCGGGTACGAACACAGATGATTATGCGTTTGCGACCCAAACGATTATCTGGGAATATCAGCAGCAGCTCCGCACAAGCCCGTCCGACCTGCACAGCGCAAACGGCATTGATGCGGACACTTACCGCTATTCCCTAAAGGGCAGACCTGCCGAGAAGTGTTACGACTGGATTTTGTCGCAAATGGCAAGCCACTATACCATTCCGAGCTTTGCCGCAAGAAATCAGAACAAGGCAGACACCTATACGCTCAAGTATAATCCCGACAGGCAGAATTACAGCTTGACCCTTACCGACACAAACAACACCCTCGCCAATCTAAGCCTTTCGGCAAGCGGCATTAAGGTATCCAGAAGCGGAAAACAGTACACCTTTACGAGCGACATGATGATTACCTCGCCTATTACGGTATCCGCACAGAAAGCCGTCAATCTGGATTGCGACGAAATGCTTATCTGGGGCTGCGTAGGCAAGCAAACAATGGTTTCGGGCGCTTCCGACCCTGTATATTTCTATTTCAAGCTTGATACCGAAACCTACGGAACGGGTCTTATCAAAAAGGCCTCGGAGGACAGTGTTGTATCTGGCATCAAATTCAACATTTCTGGCAACGGCGTAAATCAAACCATCGTGACCAAAGCAGACGGCACGGTAGATATTTCTTTGATGCCGGGGGTCTACACCGTCACAGAACAGCCGATTGACCGATATGAGCCGCAGAGTGTTCAGAGGATTACTATCGTAAGCGGTCACACCTCTACCGTGACCTTCAGCAATACGCTGAAGCGTGGCAGTCTGGAGATTATCAAAAGCTCCGAGGACAATCTGGTAGAGGGTATGAAATTCCATCTTTACGGCACATCTTTAAGCGGTCTGCCCGTTGATGAATACGCCGTGACCGATGCAAACGGCGTTGCAAGATTTGAAAATGTGCTTATCAGCGGTGCTGACCCTTATACCGTGGAGGAAATTGACACGGCGGTGCGCTATGTCGTCCCCGCTTCCCAGACAGCGCCTATCGAATGGGAAAAGGTAACGAGCCGCAGCTTTACAAACATTCTCAAAAAGTTCAATGTGACCGTAACGAAATCCGATGCGGAGGTGGGTACGGCGCAGGGCGACGCTTCTCTTGCAGGTGCAGTCTACGGCATTTATAAGGGCGAAGAACTCATTGACACCTACACCACCGATAAAAACGGTCAGTTTACAACGAAGTATTATGTGTGCGGCAACGATTTGACTGTCCGAGAAATCAGCCCGTCTGAGGGCTATTTGCTCGACAGAACAATCCACAGGGTCGGCGCAGAACCAGAGCTTTACACCGTGGAGTTTAATTCTACCGCAAATGATGTGACCGAGCAGGTCATCAAGGGCAATATCGCCATTATCAAGCATACTGATAACGGCGAAACGCAGATTGAAACGCCCGAAACAGGCGCAGCCTTTGAAGTATTCCGCAAGGCGGCAGGCAGTTTTGATGCCGCAAAGGAAACCGAGCGAGATATTCTCACTTGTGATGAAAACGGCTTTGCCCAAACAAAGGATATGCCTTACGGTATCTACACCGTTCGCCAGACCTCTGGTTGGGAGGGGCGCGAGCTGATGAAGCCCTTTGATGTGTTTATCAGCAAGGACGGTCAGACCTACCGCTATCTTATCAATAACGCAAACTTTGAAAGCTATATCAAGGTCGTGAAGAAAGATGCGGAAACGGGCAACACCATTCCGTATGCAGGCGCAGGCTTCCAGATTTACGACCCGAACGGAAACCTTGTGACAATGACCTTCACCTATCCCGAAGTGACGACCATTGATACCTTTTATACCACAGCCGACGGCGAGCTTATCACGCCGCAGACCTTGGAATACGGCAAGGGCTATTCTCTGGTTGAGGTACAAGCGCCGTATGGCTATGTGCTGAACTCCGAGCCTGTATATTTTGATGTGATGCAGGAAAACTCCGAGATTGACAGCGGCATTACCGTCATTGAGGTGGTACGCTCCAATATGGCGCAGAAAGGTACGATTACCGTATCCAAATCGGGCGAAGTGTTCAGCTCCGTCAATGAAGCAGGCGGCTTGTATCAGCCCGTCTATGCGGTGCGTGGACTTGAGGGCGCAGTCTATGAGATTACCGCTGCCGAGGATATTTACACGCTGGACGGTACGCTCAGAGCTTCTAAGGGCGAAGTGGTCGATACCGTTACCACAGGTGCAGACGGTACGGCGGTAAGCAAGGAACTCTATCTCGGCAAATACGAGGTCAAGGAAATCACTGCTCCGTTTGGAATGGTACTGAACGAGGAAACTCACGCCGTTGAGCTTGTATATGCGGGTCAGAATGTCGCTGTTACCGAAACCGCCGCTTCTTTCTATAACGAAAGGCAGCGTGTAGAAATCGACCTTATCAAGCGTCTTATGACGGACGAAGCCTACGGCATCGGTAAGAACGGTGAGATTTTTGATGTGACCTTTGGCTTGTATGCGGAAAAGGAACTGACGGCGGCAGACGGCACGGCTATCCCTGCCGACGGACTGATTGAGATTATCTCTCTTGACGGGAACGGAAGCGGTAAGGTCAAAACCGACCTGCCTATCGGAAGCTACTATGTAAAAGAGCTTGCTACCAATTCCGCATATATCTTGAACGGGCAGAAATATCCCGTCGCTTTCGAGTATGCGGGACAGGAAACGGCAACCGTTCACATCACAGCCAACGGCGGCGAAGCCATTGACAACGACATCATTTACGGCTCAGTAAGCGGTAAGAAATCCGATGAGGACGGAAATGCCCTCGGCGGTGCGCTTATCGGCATTTTCAAGACAGGCACAGAGAAATTCACAACCGAAAGCGCTATCCAGACTACCGTTACGGCTGCTGACAGTAGCTTTTCTTTTGAAAAAGTACCGTATGGAACTTGGGTAATCCGTGAAATCGAAAGCCCGACAGGTTTTGTACTCTCCGAGGAAGAAATCACGGTCACAATCGGTGCGGTTGATGAGGTCGTGGAAATCGAGCTTGTCAACTACTTCATTAGGGGCAATATCGAATTGACTAAGGTTGATAAGGACTACCCCGACAACAAGCTCACAGGTGCAGAATTTGAGGTCTATGCCGATACCAACGGTGACGGCAAGCTGGATAGCGACGATAAACTGCTCGGAACAATGACCGAGCTTGACGGCGGCGTTTATCAGATGAACGAGCTTCGCTACGGAAAATATCTTGTCCGTGAGAAAACTGCTCCGACAGGCTTTGTGCTTGACGAAAATGTGTATTCCGTATCCGTCGAGGAAAACGGCAAGACCTATATCGTTGAAAACGAGGCAGGCGTGGGCTTTGTCAATGCGACGCAGAAAGGCTCTCTTAAAATCGTAAAGACTTCTTCTGACGGTAAAGTTGAGGGCTTCTCATTCCGTGTAACGAGAGCTAACGGCTATGACCAGACCTTTAAGACCGATAAAAACGGCGAGATTTATATTGAGGGTCTGCGAATTGGCGAATACACCGTATCCGAGGTAAACGACAGCGTTTCCGCAGGATATATCCTGCCCGCCGACAAACAGGCTACGGTCAAGGTCGGTGCTACCACTATCGTAGAGATGCACAACGAGTTTCGGGACACTCCGAAAACGGGCGATGACTTTAATCTCGCCTTGTGGGTAAGCCTTGCAGCTGCTTCTGTTCTTGGCGCAGGCGTTCTCGGCTTCATAGGCTTTAAGAAAAAGAAAAAGGAGGACTGATTTATGGACGCAAAGACCATTATTGCAATCGTGCTTGTGGTGTTTATCGTAGGCGCTGCGGTGTGGCTGAATATCCGTAACAGAAAGAAGTAACAAGCGTGGGGCGGCTGAAAAAGCCGCCCCTTTGCTGTTTATGGAGGTAAATTTATGAGAAATCTCAAAACCATTGAGGGCAAGGTCAGAGCCGTGCTGCAAAAGGACGAGGAAGCCCGAAACGACGATATGCTGCTGTATTTGAAAGTCTGCAACGGCTGTCTGAAAGATACGGGGGCTATGCCCTTTGCCGAGGTAATGGCTCAGTATAAATATCTGGGATTGCCGAGCTTTGAGAGTGTCGGCAGGACACGCCGCAAGCTACAGGCGCAATATCCAGAGCTTATGGGAAACGCCCGTGTAAGGCGGCTTCGTGCCGCAGGCGAAAAGGCATATCGCAAATATGCAAAGGAATGAGGTACAAAATGGAGGAAAAACGGATAAACAGCGGTTATGAAATCATAGAGAGCCATACTATCGGGAGTAATGAGCTTGTTATCGGTCATAACGCCGCAGCCCCCAACCCCTATGTGTGTTGGTACTGCAAAAACGGCTCGGATTATTTCTGGGGATATTACTGCAATCAGTTGTCCGAAGCAAGAAAAAAGCTGAATGAGCGCTATCGGCGAGAGTGCCGTATGCCCTACAATCAGCACGATAAAAGCCAGAAAAGCCGTGATGACCGTGAGCGATAAAAAGGTATATGACTGCAAGACCTGTCCTTATCCCCGATATAAGGACGGGTCAGTTATTTTCTGCGATGTCTGTATCCGAAAGATTTTAGATGAGCAGAACGAGAAAAAAGAACGAAAGGAGCATCCGAATGAGTGAGGAAAAGAGAAAGCTCGGTGATTACGAGATTATCCAGAGCATCTATATCGGAGATAAAGAGGTCGTGTTCGGCGTAAACAAAAAAGACCCATATCCCTTTATGGTGTGCTGCTGCGATTACCACAACCCTCTGTCAGCGGCGTGGCCGACAGAGGGTGTGGCTTCGGACGATTATCTGGAAGCAATGCAGATTTTTGTTGACCGAGTACAGTCGCAGATTGACCGCACAAAAGCGGAGCTTGCCAAATTCCCCTTTGACAAGACGGTGTTTACAAAGAAGCATTGTATCCCCGATGACGGTATGCGCAACATTGTGGGCAAGGTTGTCGTTATCAATTCCGAGCCGAAACGCTATGAATATCAGCACCCCGCCTATCAGCTTGTGTTAGCTGACGGAGGAAACGGAGCTATCGGTGGCAGAGGTCGGGCGGTGTTCGGCACTTGCCTTGCCACAGGCGAACAAGCCAGATGGGAAAGGTACGATGTGCTTGGCGAAATCAAGCCCGAATGTATGCCCGATTGGGCAAAGGAAGCGCTTGCTAAAATCAAGGCACAGGAAAAAGAGAAAAAACAGAAAAGTCGGGAGGAACGCTGATATGGAGATACGAGCCTTAACCCCTGCCGAACAGAAATACACCTACGCCCAGAGTATGCAGCTTGAGGGACAGACCGCCAATATCGGTCATCTGCGTGGAGATTTTGACAGCTCTGGATACGGCTTTTATACCACTTGGACGGACACCCGAACACAATGGAAAACGGACGAGTTCAAGGCGGAATTTGACGAGGTTATCAGCGCTCTGCACTCCGATAAATACGGGCTGCTGAAAAACCGTTCCGCTATGAGTGCGTATGCAAGGCAGTATGCGGACAGCGCCTTTAAGGGGAGCTATTGCACGGAGTACGGTTTCCGAGTGGATACGGAAAAGCACGCATATCTGCTGCGCTGCAATCCCACAAGGGGCGACTACAATTTTTATTGCTACTGCTTTGTAAAGGAATGGCTCGATAAGCACATTCAGAAAGCCGAGCAAGGTATCCGATTTATTGACCCGAACTATAAGGAGCTGTTCCACATCCCCGACGGCGGCAGGATAATCGTAACGACCTCTTGGGGAGAAAAGCGAGAATATTCCTGTCGCTTTATAGATGAATGTCATACCGAGGTCGGCAACAACATTTTTCATATCTGTGAGTTTGCCGAGCGTATGCAGCAAAACGGGGCGACCTACGAGCCGAAACAGGCGGAGCAGCCACCCCAGAAAGCGCCGAGGAAAAACGATTATGAACGATAAAGGAGGATTGTGATATGGCTGTTAATCAGAAAGCCGTCAAGGTCTTGAACAAGGTTTTGGAAGCAGGCTTTACCGATGAAAAAGCAATTTCCGTTATGACTATGGACGATATTCTCTCTATGCAGGGTATCACGGTTGCGGACATTGCCCTTATCAACGACCTGCAAAAGAGCATTAAAGCAAACAGGGTCATTTCCTTTCTCGGCGGTGCTGCCGATGAGTAAGAACGACCGAATAACGAAATAAGGAGGTGTAAATTCAATGGCTGCGAAGTATCAGCTAATGACGGAGCTGTATCGGCGCACAGGTATTGCGGTTGCAAAAAATCCGCAGGCGTGGCAGAGCTTTTTAGCTGCTGCTTGCCGCAACTATAAATGCCGTTTTGACGAACAGCTTTTAATCTATGCACAACGCCCCGACGCTATCGCCGTTGCAGAGCTTGACACTTGGAACAAGCGCTTTAAGCGTTGGGTAAACAAAGACAGTAAGGGTATCGCCGTTTTCGACCCGAAAGGTCGCAGGAATACCCTAAAATACTATTTTGATGTTTCGGACACGCACGACGGATATTACGGCAGCCGCCCCGTCCCGATATGGCAGATGAACGGACGATATGAGCAGGCTGTTATTGAAAGGCTCTCCGACAGGTTTGGTAATACGGAAAGCACCGACCTTGCTTCTGCCCTAATCGAAACGGCAAAGAACGCCGTTGAGGATAATCTGCAAGACTATTTCTCTCAGCTCAAAGACTTCACAAGGGACAGCTTCTTGGAGGAATTGGACGACCTTAATGTGGAGGTCTGTTACAGGCGGTTGGTAACAAACAGCGTTGCTTTTATGCTGATGAGCCGCTGCGGTCTGGATACAAGTGGGTATTTTGAGCGAGAGGATTTTGAGGACATTATCAATTTCAATACGCCTGCAACTATCAATGCCCTCGGCATTGCCACAAGCGACATTTCCGAAATGGCTCTCAAGGAAATTTCTCTTGCGATACAAAATCTGCAAATTGCAGAGAAAGGCACAAATCGCACCTTTGTACCAGAAAGCAAAAACCAATATAATAAAGGCAGAATACAACCCGAAAGGAGCGAAAATAATGAACGAAATCACTTACAGCAGGCAGGGCGATTATCTTATTCCCAACCTGACATTACCGACCGAGCAAGAAATTCCGCTTGGCAGATACGCACAGATGCACAGGAGCTATCTGGAACAGCACAAGCGAGTGACCTATCTCAATCTGCTGACATCGGGCAAACTGAACGAGCATCTGTATCAGACCGAGCAGATAGCTCTCCAGAGGTTGGAGCTTCTGACGAAGCAGCTTTCAGCCGAACAGGGCGTGACGGAGGAGCTGAAAGAGAAAGCCCCGATGCAGTGGGTACAGAGAATGAACAACATCCGCAGTCAAGCGGAGGAAGTGATTATGACCGAGCTGATTTACAAGTAAGCGTTGCCAATGCCGATGAGGTCAAGGTCAATCTTCCTACCGTAGAGGAACAAATCGAAATGATAGCCGAAGCAGAGGACGAAAAATCCTCTGCTTTTGCTGTTTCACAGGAAGATATTGACTCTGTTCTGACAAGAGGAAGCGGATTTCAAGACGGAAAATACCGTATCTACCGTCAGTTTCAGAAATACGAGGACAGCAAAAGTAATATCGCTTTTCTCAAAAAGGAATACGGCATAGGCGGCGGAACGCACCTTTACCCCGACGGAACAAACGGCGGCGAATGGCACGACGGCAAAGGTATTGGCATTGAAAAGCACGGGTCATATACAAATCCAGACCTGCGGCTCAGTTGGTCTAAGGTTGAAAAGCGGCTGCGTGAGCTGATAAAGGCAAATCGCTATCTCAATCCGAAAGAAAAAGACCATTATGCCGATTATCTGGAGAGCGTGTCAGCACCCCAATATGAGATTGACACCCAGAGGAAAATGGCAAGGCAGCGTTTTATCGACGCTCATCGTGACTTGCCGCCCGCCGACAAACGGGATACCCTTGCCCTGCGCCTGTCGGACTTTATCCGTGACTTGGACGGGTACGAAAAAGACCTGCTATCCAATGTGGAGCGTTCCGACCTTGCCGATGTTACGGCTGAGCAAATGGAACAGCACTTGTCTGACCCCGCTGCCGTTCAACAGCTCCTTGATTTTCTTACTCAGATACAATGGAAAACGACATCGGTTTTCAGCCGCAGCAATGCGTGGAAATTTTCCGAAGAATTGCGGGAGCTGCATCCGCTTCGCTATCTCTACAACGAGGGTGATGTGGTGTATATCGGCGCAGATAAATACGAAATCACAGATTTTGACGAAAACGCCGTATCGCTCCGAAATGCAGAGTTTCCGTTGTTCGGCAAGGAATACAGCCGAGAAGATTTTGAGGAAAAGCTCAAGGAAAACCCCGCAAACGACCATCTGAAAGTTGTCGTGACCGAGAAGCAGCAGACAGAAACACCGTCCGAGAACAAGCCAGACGGGATACAGTTTTCTATCGGCTTTTCCGAACACCCTGCTTTTTACGACAGGCAGCTTAATGACCGCTATACGGATTTGAGCTTTGCTCTCGGAAACAAGCTGCTTGGTGTTCTGGACGAAAAGCAGCACCGAGAGCGTGAAAGCAAGGAAATCGGTTGGTATCACAAGACGGATTTTGAGATTACTGCCACCGGCGGCGGTGAGGACTTTCACTATGAGGGGCGTTTTGATATTGGCGACGGCGAGGGCGACCTTATCGCCCACATCAAGAATTATTATGATTACTGCCTGTCGCCGCAATGCCCGTTTATCCCCGAATGGAAGCGACAGGGCGAGGATTATTACCGAGAACGGATGGATAGTCTGCGCTTGGGGCGTGATGTGTTTATCCCGTTCTTGGAGCAGAATACCGAGCTGACGCCAGAGGACGAAAAGCTCCTTTCTGAGATTATGGCTACCGAGGGCGACTGGTACAGAAAAGCCGAAGAACCAGAACGACCGTCTGCGGCGGATGAGATGATTGCCTATGCGGAAAAGGTTGCTTCGGAATATGAATCCGAGCCGCAGGAGGAACGCTTTGAGATTTTAATGACCTCGGATGCGTTCCCCGACCCCGAAGATGTTTATGCTATTTGGGATAATGTCCGAGAAAAATATTACGCCGATGATTACGGTAAAATTCTGACCTATCCCACAGAGGAAGCGGCAAATGAGGGCTTGGCGGCAGTCAAGAAAGCGGTTGCCGACAAAGAAGCCGAGGAATGGCTGTATGTAGAACGGGCGAAACAAGGTTTAGATCCCGTTCCCGCACAGGACAACGCTGACCTTATCGGCAAGGAAATCACGATAGACAACCGCAAATATGTTGTGGAGAGCGTCGGCAGGATAAGCGGCGATGTGTCCCTGCGTGACATCACTTTTCAGAACAACACGGGCTTTCCTATCAACCGAGTGGAGAAAATCGGCTATATCCGAAGCCTTTTGGAACAGGCAGAAACCGAATTACCGCCCGAAGAAAAGGCGGAAGCTCCAGCCGCTTTATCTGCTGACCGTCATAATTTCCGCATTACCGATGACACGCTCGGCGTAGGCGGCGCAAAGGAAAAGTTCCGCAACAATATGGCTGCTATCAATCTTCTGCACGAGCTTGAAATCGAAAACCGCCTTGCCACACCCGAAGAACAGGAAATCCTATCTCGGTATGTCGGTTGGGGCGGTTTGTCTATGGCGTTTGACGAACACAATGCGGCTTGGGCTGACGAGTTTAAGGAGCTATATACGAGCCTTTCTCCAGAGGAATACAACGCCGCTATGGAGTCAACGCTGACCGCCTTTTATACGCCGCCCGTTGTTATCAAGGCAATGTATGAAGCGCTCGACCGCTTGGGCTTCTCACAGGGTAATATCTTGGAGCCTTCCTGCGGCACAGGCAATTTCTTCGGCTTGCTGCCCGAAAGTATGGCAGGCTCAAAGCTCCACGGCATAGAGTTAGACCCGCTGACAGGCAAAATAGCAAAGCAGCTCTACCAGAAAGCCGATATTGCCATAGAGGGCTTTGAGCAAACAAAGCTCCCAGACGACCATTTTGATGTGGTTATCGGCAATGTGCCTTTCGGAGAAATCCGTGTGAACGACAGCCGATACAACGCTCAGAAGTTCCTCATACACGATTACTTTTTCGCAAAGGCGCTTGATAAAGTCCGTGCCGGCGGTGTTGTGATATTCATTACCTCTAAGGGAACAATGGACAAAGCAAGCCCAGAGGTAAGAAAGTATATTGCCCAGAGAGCCGAGCTGTTAGACGCAATCCGTCTGCCAGATAACACTTTCCGTGCCAACGCAGGCACAGAGGTCACAAGCGATATTCTCATTCTGCAAAAGCGTGACCGTGTAATTGATGTTGAGCCAGATTGGGTCTATCTGGACACGGACGAAAACGGCGTTACGATGAACAGCTATTTTGTTCAACACCCAGAAATGGTGCTTGGACAAATGCGGCTTGAAAGCACACGCTTCGGGAAATCAGAGCCTGCCTGCAAAGCCTATGAGAATAAATCGCTGTCCGAGCTGCTTCACAACGCCGTTCAAAGGATAAACGGCGAAATCACAGAGCTTGATAATGAGATAGACCAAATCTCCGACGAACAGGACACCTCAATTCCCGCCGACCCGAATGTACGCAACTTCTCATTAGCTCTGGTAGACGGCAAGGTTTATTTCCGAGAGAATGACCGTATGACCCCTGCCACCGTATCAATGACGGCGGAAAACCGTATCAAGGGACTTATAGAAATACGGGATTGTGTGCGCAGGCTCATTGAGTATCAGACCGAGGATTATCCAGAGGAAATGATACGCACCGAGCAGGAAAACCTAAACCGCCTGTACGACAGTTATACCGAGAAATACGGTCTTATCAACAGCCGAGGGAATTATCTTGCGTTTGCGTCGGACGAAAGCTATTTCCTTTTGTGTTCTCTGGAAGTGCTTGACGACGAGGGCAATTTTAAGCGGAAAGCAGATATGTTCACAAAGCGGACTATCAAGCCGCACCGTGAAGTAACCTCGGTTGAAACATCGAGCGAAGCCCTCGCCCTATCCATCGGAGAGAAAGCCCGTGTTGATTTGCCCTATATGGAACAGCTTACGGGCAAAACGCAGGATGAGCTTGTTCAGGATTTGCACGGCGTTATCTTCAAAGTGCCGAACTCCGAGCCTGTTTCCTATGCAGCCGCAGATGAGTATCTGTCGGGTAATGTCCGCACAAAGCTCCTTATTGCACAGGCGGCGGCGAAGGACGACCCAGAGCTTGCGGTCAATGTGGAAGCCTTAAAACAGGTCATTCCGAAAGACCTGTCCGCTGCCGAAATCTCCGTCCGTCTGGGAACGACTTGGATACCGCAGGAGGATATTCAGCAGTTTGTTATGGAGCTGCTTACCCCGTCGCAGTACGCCAGAGGAAAAATCAAGGTGCGCTACACCGAGTTTAACGGCGATTGGTTTATCGAGAACAAAAGCTCCGACTTCGATAATGTCAAGGCAAACAGCACCTACGGCACAAAGAGGGCTTCCGCCTACCGCATTATTGAGGATACTCTGAACCTGCGTGATGTTCGTATCTTCGACTATGTGTACGATGAACACGGCAACAAAAAAGCGGTGTTCAACGCCAAGGAAACAACAGCAGCACAGGCAAAGCAGGAAGCTATCAAGCAGGCGTTTGCGGATTGGATATGGAAAGACCCAGAACGGAGAAACCGCCTTGTCCGCTATTACAATGACACTTTTAACTGTATCCGTCCCCGTGAGTACGACGGCAGCCATATCACTTTCGGCGGTATCAGCCCAGAAATCACGCTAAGACCGCACCAAGTAAACGCTATTGCTCATATTCTTTACGGCGGCAATACGCTCCTTGCCCACAAGGTAGGCGCAGGCAAGACCTTTGAAATGGTCGCCGCTGCACAGGAAAGCAAGCGGCTCGGACTTTGCCAGAAATCAATGTTTGTTGTCCCCAATCACCTTGTCGGGCAGTGGGCTTCCGAATATCTGCGGCTCTATCCGAGTGCCAATATCCTTGTTACGACCAAGCAGGATTTTGAAACGGGCAACCGCAAAAAGTTCTGCGGGCGCATTGCCACAGGAGATTATGATGCGGTCATCATCGGACACAGTCAGTTTGAAAAAATCCCGATGAGCGTGGAACGCCAAAAAATGCAGTTGGAAAAGCAGCTCTTTGATATAGAACGAGGTATCGAAGATGTGCAGGCTTCCAAAGGCGAACAGTTCACGGTCAAGCAGCTTATGAAAACCCGCAAAGGTATCAAAGCAAAGCTCGACAAGCTCAATGATACCAAACGCAAGGATACGGTAATCGACTTTGAACAGCTCGGTGTTGACCGTCTGTTCATTGACGAGAGCCATTTTTACAAGAATTTGTACCTCTATACCAAGATGCGCAGAGTGGGCGGCATTGCCCAGACCGAAGCCCAGAAGTCAAGCGACCTCTTTATGAAGTGCCGCTATCTGGACGAAATTACGAGCAATCGAGGAACGATTTTCGCAACGGGTACGCCCGTCAGCAATTCTATGGTGGAGCTGTACTCGGTGCAGAGATATTTGCAGTACGACACTTTGGTACAAAACGGCTTGCAGCATTTTGACAGTTGGGCGTCCACTTTCGGAGAAACCATAACGGCTCTGGAGCTTGCCCCAGAGGGGTCAAGTTACCGCCCGAAAACAAGGTTTGCCAAGTTTCACAACCTGCCAGAGCTGATGCAGATGTTCCGTGAGGTAGCCGACATTCAGACCGCCGATATGCTGAAGCTCCCCGTGCCAAAGGTCAACTACCGCAATATCAAGGTCGCTCCGAGCGAAATTCAAACGGAAATGGTTGCTTCCCTCGCAAAGAGAGCCGAGAAAGTCCGTGACAGACTTGTAGAGCCGTATATCGACAATATGCTGAAAATCACGAATGACGGGCGCAAGCTGGCACTTGACCAAAGGCTCATCGACCCGATGCTGCCCGATTTTGAAAACAGCAAGGTCAACGCCTGCGTGGATAATGTGTACCTTATCTGGGCGGAAAACGCAGATACACGGGCGACACAGCTTGTATTCTGCGACCTGTCAACGCCGAAAAACGACGGCACTTTCAATGTCTACGACGATATACGAACAAAGTTGACCAACAGGGGTATCCCTGCGGAGCAGATACGCTTTATTCACGAAGCGACCACCGACGCACAGAAAAAGGAGCTGTTTGCAAAGGTCAGAAGCGGCGAAGTGCGTGTCCTCTTAGGCTCTACCCCGAAAATGGGCGCAGGCACGAATGTGCAGGACAGGCTCAAAGCAATTCATAATCTGGACTGTCCGTGGCGACCGAGTGACCTTGAACAGCGGCAAGGGCGCATTGAACGGCAAGGCAATATGTTCCCAGAGGTTGAGGTCTATCGCTATGTTACCGAGCAGACCTTTGACGCTTACCTCTATCAGTTGGTAGAGAGCAAGCAGAAATTTATCAGCCAGATAATGACGAGCAAAAGCCCCGTCCGTTCTGCCGAAGATGTGGACGAGGTTGCGCTGTCCTTTGCCGAGGTTAAAATGCTTGCCACAGGCGACGAGCGTTTCAAGGAGAAAATGGACTTGGATATACAGGTATCGAAGCTGCGTGTACTCAAACAAAGCTATCTGTCCGAGCATTACGACCTTGAGGACAGGATACTAAAATTCTATCCGCAGACCATAAAGGAGTACGAGGAACGCATTGCAGGCTACGAAGGCGACACGGCGCTTGCCGAGCAGCACAAGCCGCAGGGCGAGGATAAGTTCTGCCCGATGACCATAAAAGGCGTGACCTTTACCGAGAAAGCAGCCGCAGGCGAAATGCTCCTTGCCGTCTGCAAGGAAAATACTCTTGCAAATCCCGTGGAAATCGGCAGCTACCGTGGTTTCAGAATGGAGGTTTATTATGATGCGCTCAACACCCATTACTGCCTAAACCTTTGCGGAAAGGCAAAGCACAAGGTGGAATTGGGCAGCGATGCGCTTGGTAATCTGACCCGAATTGAAAATGAGCTTGCGAAAATCCCTGTAAAATTGGAGGTCGCAAAGACAAAACGGACAGAAACCATCGAGCAGTTACAAACCGCAAAAGCGGAGGTTGAAAAGCCTTTTGCCTTTGAAGATGAGCTGCGGGAAAAGACGGAACGGCTGAACGCTCTCAATATCGAGCTTAATCTGAATGAGAAAGACCGTTCCGTTATGGATACCGAGCCAGACCAGAGCGAGGAACAACCCGAAAGAAAATGTGCAAATCGAGAGAGATAATGCTGTTTGTATATTTGTAATGACCTTTTTGGGGAAGTATAATAGGTACAAGAAGTATTAAATCGGAGGTGAAAATCGTGCTTGATAATTTCAAATTTGAAACTTTTGTCGATGCGCACAGCAATATTTTCGAGGAGTATCTAAGCTCCGTTATATCCAAGCTGCGAGAAACCAATCCAGAATACCGTTCCATAGAGGAAAAGATAGAGAGCCTTTACAGGCAGTATCCGAAAGTGATGGCGGTATTCGATACGGAGAAATCAAGCGATTTATCCGAGCAGGAATGTACGGCGCTGATAGAAATTCTGGAGCTTCGGGCGAGGCTCTGCGATATGCAACAGGAAGCAATTTATTTCCGAGGTTGCTATGACAGCGTGGGTTATCTGAAAAAGGCAGGCATTTTATAACCGAGAACGGCGGCATTGGCGAAAAGCTGATGCCGCTTTTACATAGCCGAGTGGTTTTCACCGAACGAAAATCACTCGGCTTTTTCTATTTCTGGAGGTGATTTGATTGAATGAGAAGCAGCAGACCCTATGTGCAGCTTGACCCTGCGGTTATCGAACAGGCACGGCAAATGGACTTGCTCTCCTATCTCAGAGCTTATGAGCCGAACAATTTGGTGCGTGTCGGCGGCAGTGTTTATTGTACCAGAGAACACGACAGCTTAAAGATTTCCAATGGCAAATGGTATTGGTGGTCGAGAGGTATCGGCGGCGTTTCCGCCCTTGACTATCTTATCAAGGTCAAGGATTACGGATTTGTAGAAGCCGTCGAAGCTCTGACGTGCGGTGCAGTTGAATGGACGCCGCTACAACCCCCGAAAAAGGACGAGCCGAAAGTTCTGCTATTGCCGCCGAAGAACAGGGATTGCAGCCGAGTGACGCAGTATCTTTTCGGGCGTGGCATAGATTATCAGCTCATACAGGAGTGCATTGCGGACGGTACGATTTACGAAAGTGCCGATTATCACAACGCCGTTTTTGTGGGCAAGGATAAAAGCGGAGCAGCCAAGTATGCCGCCTTGCGCAGCACGCTCGGAAGCACTTTCAAGCAGGATGCTTCGGGAAGTGACAAGCGATATTCGTTCCGATTGCTTGCAAAAGAGCCGACAAACACGGTGCATTTATTTGAAGCAGCCATTGATTTACTGTCCTATGCGACCTACCTCAAATGCGAGGGCAAGGACTATCGGACACAAAATCTGCTCTCTTTGTCGGGCGTATATCAGCCCAAAAAGGAGCTGAGCGAGAGCAAAGTCCCCATTGCGCTGTCCACTTATCTCAAAGAAAATCCGCAAATCAAGACCGTTGTTCTGCACCTTGACAATGACAAAACGGGCAGGCTGTGTACTGCCGCCTTAACCGAATTACTGAAAAAGGACTATGAAATCGTTGATGCCCCGCCGCCTGTCGGCAAGGATGTCAACGATTTTTTAATGTCCTATCTGGGGCTTTCAAGGCAAAAGCCCGTCCGTGAAAGGAGTGGTGTCCGTTGATTGTGTAACAGTTTTTTTGAAAAAAGACAGCCGAACCGACCCCAAATTTAAGAACGAAAGTGAGGAAATGACGATTGAAAAACTATGATGTGACCCTTACCGCCCACTACGAAAAGACCGTTTCCGTTTGCGCCGACAGCCCCGAACAGGCGGCGGAGAAAGTTAAAATTATCCTCTTTGATACCGACCTTATCGAGTTTTCCGATGAGGATTTTGTCTGCGGCGAAGCCGATATTACCGAGCATAGCGAGGACGGTCTTGACGACACCGATGAGGAAGAATTGTCCGAAGAAGATGATTGTTCGGACTGCCCGTACTTCTGCCCCGTGTGCGGAGAATGTCTGTATGAGGACGGGTGCGAAGAATGATATGTCTTACCAAGCACTGAATTTGGCTAACCAAATTCGCTTGTTAGGGGGCTGCCCCTAATACCCCGTGAGAACAGAAAGGAGTTTGAGAATGAGTGAGCTTATATTTTTCATCATCGGCATAATGCTCGGCGGGCTGACGGGCGTTGCGATTATGTGCTGCTTGCAGATAAACCGTCTGTCGGAGGGAGAGGAAGTGAAAAATGCGAAAACGAAATGTGCAGATACTTTTCCGTCTGACTGAGGAAGAAGCCGAGCAGCTTAACGAGCTTGTGCGAAAATCGGGTCGCTCAAAAGAAGCATTCCTCAGAGAAACGGTAAAGGGCTACCGCCTGTGCGAGAAGCCCGACCCAGAGTTCTATAAAATGATGCGGGAGTTGTCGGCTATCGGCAACCGTATCAATCAGCTTGCGGTCAAAGCAAACGCCCTCGGCTTTATCGACACGCCGATGCTCCGAGAGGAAGCGAGGAAATGGCACGAGTTTCAAATCGAAATTCGCAAAAGGTATCTGCTGCCCCGCAAGGTATCTTAATGGCGGTTTGCGAGATATGGGATGTGCGTGGCAGGCTCGACCACCCGATTGACTACGCAGAAAATCCCGAAAAGACCGCCAACCCCAAATACACCGAAGCTGATTTACAGGCGATGGTCGATGTAATGGAGTACGCTACCAATAAGGATAAGACCGAACAGCGTTTCTTTGTCACGGGCGTAAACTGCGACCCGACTACCGCCAGAGATGAAATGATGATTTCCAAAGCCCAATGGAACGATACAAGCGAGATTGTCTGTTATCACGGCTTTCAGAGCTTCAAGTCTGGTGAGGTCACGCCAGAGCAGGCGCACGAGGTCGGAGTCAGACTTGCCGAGAGAATGTGGGGCGACAGATTTCAAGTCATTGTTGCCACCCACCTCAACACCGAGTGCCTGCATAACCACTTTGTAGTAAACTCCGTTTCCTTTGCGGACGGAAAGCACTATCACGACAACAAGGCAAATTTGCGGCTGCTCCGTCAGCGTTCCGATGAGCTTTGCCGAGAGTATGCGCTGTCTGTTATCGAATACCCAAGCGGCAAGAAAAAGCCCTATGCCCTTTACCAAGCGGAAAAACAAGGACGCCCCACAAGAGATAATGTTGCAAGGCAGGCAGTTGATGAAGCTATCGCAAAGTCCTACACGCTGAAAGACTTTGACCGCATTATGGCAGAGATGGGCTACCGTGTGAGCTTTGACCCCAATCGCAAGTATTGGACGATTATCGGAAAGGGCTGGCAAAGACCGAAGCGGCTCTATAAGCTCGGAGAGGATTATACCAACGACAGAATAACGGAGCGCATCAGCCAGAACTCTTATGCCGTAAGGTTTGAGCGATTTGCCGACCTGCCGAAGCAGGTCATGGTCTATCGGGTCAAGGGGTCGCTTTCGGATATTAAGAAAATCGGCGGCTTGCGTGGACTTTATCTCCATTACTGCTACAAGCTCGGTATCCTGCCGAAGAACAAAAAACAAAATTACGCTCGGCTTCATTATCTGTTAAAGGACGACCTTATGAAAATGGAAGCCATAGCAAAAGAAACAAGGCTGCTTTGTCGGAATCACATTGAAACGGCACAGCAGCTTTTGTCATACAAAGGTTCGTTGGAAACGGAAGTGTCCGCCTTGCTTGAAAAGCGCAAGGAGCTTTACTCCCAATCCCGTTCCGCAAAGGACGAGGACACAAAATCACAGGTCAAGTCAGAGCTATCCGATATTTCCAAACGCCTTAGTATTCTGCGAAAGGAGGTTAAACTTTGCGAGGGTATCGCCGCCCGTAGCGACACCCTTAAAGAAAAACTCGCAGCTATACGGGCAGATGAACAAGAACAGCAAAGGAAGGAGCTGACAAAGAATGAACACAGGCGGCGAAGCGGCAGAACAAATTGTCCGAATGAGCTTGGAGGGCTTTGAGGTCGCTGCAAAAATCACAGGCGCAGGAGCGAAAAACATCGCCATCCTGCTGTATTCCATTCTGAAAGAAGAAAAGAAAACCAAAGGCAAGGCACGGCTTTCCTCAATGCTTCGCTCTGGAAAAGAGCTGAAGGTCTTTACCGTGAAAAATGACGACCTCAAAACATTCACGCAGGAAGCCAAAAAGTACGGCGTTCTTTATTGCGTCCTTGCAGACCGCAAGAATAACGACCCTAATGCAGAGGTAGATGTTATCGCCCGTGCGGAGGATGCATCGAAAATCAGCCGTATCGTGGAACGCTTCCACCTTGCGTCGGTGGACACCGCTTCTATCGTAACCGAAGCGGAGAAATCCAAAGACGAAAAGAACGGACAGCCAGAGCCAGAAATCACAACACCCGAAAAAGCAGAAAAGGACAAGCTGCTTGATGAGCTTATGGGTAAGCCTGTCGGCAAGGAGGAAAACGCCCCAAACCCCTCGGTGGCAAAGACCGAAAAATCCCCTCAGTCCGAGCCTATCTCAGAGAAGCAAAGCAAATCCGCAGAGGGGGCTACTATGACTAAGGAAAAACCTTCTGTCAAAGAGGAACTGCGGAAAATCAAGGAGAGCCGCAAAGAACAGGAAGCGGACAAAGGCACTTTCGCCCTGGACAAAAGCGGAGCTTCCGACAGGGCTAAGAGTGCCAACGGCAAGACCGAACACAAACAGCCCCAGAGAAAAAAGAAACACAAAAAATCCAAAGAAGCGAGGTAAACAAGTATGAGTATCTATGATGTATTCAGCGGCGGCAGCAAGCCGTTTGACAAAGAGCAATGGGCTGCCCAGAAGCAGGCACAGCGCAAAGAAGCCTATGAGCTGATTGACAACACCTGCTCCGAAATGATGAGTAGCGGCGACAGCTTCCGTCAGTATCTTGATGTGCAAGGACGGTTTGACCGCTATTCTGTAAACAATGCCATTCTGGTATCGGCACAGATGCCAGAAGCAACGCAGCTTAAAGAAAAAGCCGCTTGGAAGCAAAGCCGTGTCTATGTGAATAAGGACGCACAGAAAGTCGTTATCCTTGAGCCGAGCAAGGAATACACCCGTGGGGATGGCTCTAAGGCGGTCGGCTACAACGCAAAAGAGGTCTATGACATTTCCGAAACCTCTGCAAAGGACAGACAGGAAGCACAGGAAAAGAAATCTATGCGTGAGCTTGTGTCGGCACTCATTGACGCAAGCCCCGTGCCTTTTGTACCTGTTGCAGACCTTGAAATGCCTGCCTACTACGACAGCGAACAGCAAAGCATTTTTATCCGCACGGGTCTTAACGAGGAACAGCTTTTCGTGAGTATGGCAAAGGAAGTGTCAGCGGCGGTTTTTGACTTTAAGCATAACGAAAACCGAGAAGCGTCCGAGTTCAAATCCTACTGCGTGGCGTATATGGTAAGCTCCCGATACGGCGTTGATACCAGAGGCTTTAATTTTTCCAGACTTCCGAAAGAGCTTACGGAAACGGATACGCAGGCTTTCAAGGGAGAGCTTGGCTCTATGCGTGATGTTCTGGGTGAAATCCAGAGCGAAATGTATAAGAGTATGGAAAAGAACAAGCCTGCCAAAAGCAAGGAACAGGAACGATAAACGGAGGTACAGCCTATGAGAGAAGAACGATACCATATCGCACTTGATAAGTACGATAAAAATATCGTTATCAATGCGCTCAACACCCTGCGTACACGGCAGTTACAGGAGGAACGCCCCACCGAGCCTGTTGACGAGCTGATTAGCAAGGTAGCACACGCCCCGACAAAGAAATTCAAGGTCGTGCATTGCAGGTGCAATGAGGAACGATAACGACAAAAAGACGAGCCTAATCCTTTCCGCCTGCGGCGTCGTTCCTGTCGTATGGCTTGCTCTGCTGACCGCCCCTTATGTGGGCGGCGGTATTGTAGAAATCATCCGAGGACTGACCGATGCTATGGGAAGTCCCTTTGCCATAACCGTATGTGAGGACAGCGTAAAGACTGTCCTTATTTTTTTAGCCGCATACGGTATGGCTATCGGCATTTATTTCTCCACACGCAGGAACTACCGCAGGCGTGAGGAACACGGCTCTGCAAAATGGGGCAACGCCGATGCGCTGAACAAAAAGTATCGGGATAAAGACCCGTCCGAGAACAAGCTGCTGACCCAGAATGTCCGCATTGGTCTGGACGGGAAAAAGCACCGCCGAAATCTCAATATCTTAGTCTGCGGCGGCTCTGGTGCAGGCAAAACACGCTTTTTCTGTAAGCCTAATGCGATGCAATGCAACACCTCTTTTGTGGTGCTTGACCCAAAGGGTGAAATCGTCCGTGACATCGGCGGTTTGTTGGAGAGCAAGGGCTATGAGGTGCGTGTCCTTGACCTAATCAATATGCACCGCAGCCATTGCTACAATCCCTTTGTGTATCTGCGCAACGACAATGATGTGCAGCGTTTGGTAACGAATCTGTTTAAGGCAACTACGCCAAAAGGCTCACAGTCGCAAGACCCGTTCTGGGATACGGCGGCAAGTATGCTGCTTCTTGCATTGGTGTTTTATCTCAAATACGAAGCTCCGCCCGACGAGCAGAATTTTCCTATGGTTATGGAGTTGCTTCGTGCAGGTGAAGTCCGTGAGGACGACGACAGCTATGTAAGCCCTCTGGACGAGCTGTTTGACCGTCTGGAAATGATAAACCCAGAGCATATCGCCCTCAAGTATTACAGGGATTATCACTCTGGCTCGGCAAAGACCTTAAAGAGTATTCAAATCACGCTTGCCGCAAGGCTTGAAAAATTTAATCTGGAGAGCCTTGCGGGGCTTACCGCCACCGATGAGCTTGACCTGCCGAGTCTGGGAGAAAAGAAAGTCGCTTTGTTTGCCTTGATACCCGACAATGATACGAGCTTTAACTTCCTTGTCAGTATCCTTTATACGCAGCTCTTTCAACAGCTCTTTTATCTGGCAGACCATAAATACGGCGGCAGCCTGCCCGTGCATTGCCACTTTATAATGGACGAATTTGCGAATGTATCGCTGCCCGATGACTTCGATAAGATTTTGTCCGTTATGCGTTCCAGAGGGGTGTCGGTGTCCATTATCCTGCAAAATCTGGCGCAGCTCAAAGCCCTTTTCGAGAAGCAATGGGAAAGCATCGTAGGCAACTGCGATGAATTTCTTTACCTCGGCGGCAATGAGCAAAGCACCCACAAATATGTGTCGGAGCTGCTCGGCAAGGAAACCATTGATACCAACACCTACGGAAAAAGCTCTGGGCGAAGCGGAAACTATTCGACCAACTATCAAATATCGGGGCGTGAGCTTATGACCCCAGACGAAGTGCGTATGCTTGATAACCGCTACGCACTTCTTTTTATTCGGGGAGAACGCCCCGTAATGGACTTCAAATATGACATTATGAAGCACCCGAATGTGAAGCTGACTGCTGATGGAGGGCAGCCACCGTATATTCACGGAGAGCCGACGCAGGCAGTTGCAACCCTTGTGTTTGACAGCGATATTCCTCAAAGCGCCGTAAGCATAAACGCTGTCAGCACTTCCTACGAGCTTCTGTCCGATGAGGACTTGGAAGAAATATTCAACATCTAAAAGGAGGATTTATCTATGAAACTTTTTAAGAACAATGAGGGCAAGAAAACCGAAAAGCTGCCGATGTCTGGCAAGGTCAGAAAGGGGTTCCGCTTTTACTGCACAGCAGTAATGGCATTGACCTTTGTTGTGGGAACATCCGTGACCGCTTTTGCGGCGAATGACCCTATTGCTGTAGTCAATAACCTGTCCGACTTTATTTTCGGTCTGGTGAGAGCTGTCGGTATGATTATGCTCGGCTTCGGCATTGTGCAGATTGGTCTTTCTCTCAAATCTCACGACCCGTCCCAGAGAGCAAACGGCTTTTTGACCCTTGCAGGCGGTGTGGTCATTACCTTTGCGAAAGAAATCTTGACCCTTATCACAGGCTGAGAGAACAACAGATTGACACAAGACTGACGGTAACGGGGGCAGATCCGCTTTGCGGAATTGCCCCCGTTATCCAAATCAATAAGGAGGTGGTCGAATGTCTGATAATTGGATTGTGCAGAACTTGGAGAACGCTCTTGAAACTTGGAATGAGAAGCTGTCGGAGATATGGCAGCTCATTACCCAATCCCCAGAGAACTTTAAGGGCGGCACGATATGGAATGTTATCGTAAATATACACGGCGCAGTGCAGGCAATCGGGCTTGCGTTGCTCGTTCTCTTTTTTGTCGTAGGCGTAATGCGTACCTGCGGCAGCTTTGCAGAGGTCAAGAAACCAGAACACGCATTAAAACTGTTTATCCGCTTCGCCCTTGCCAAAGGTGCTGTGACCTATGGCTTGGAGCTGATGATGGCTCTTTTCAATATCGTACAGGGACTTATTTCAACCATTATGAACGCCGCAGGCTTCGGAACGGCACAGCAGACGGTATTACCGTCGGAAATCGTGACCGCCGTTGAGGACTGCGGCTTTTTCGAGAGTATCCCGTTATGGGCGGTCACGCTGATAGGCGGTCTGTTCATTACGGTACTGTCGTTCATTATGATAATGTCGGTGTACGGCAGATTTTTTAAGCTGTACCTTTATACCGCCATTGCCCCTGTTCCGCTTTCCACTTTTGCGGGAGAGCCGAGCCAGAGCGTCGGCAAGAGCTTTATCAAGAGCTATGCCGCCGTGTGTCTGGAGGGCGCAATCATTGTGCTTGCCTGTATCATCTTCTCGCTCTTTGCGGCTTCGCCCCCTGCGGTTGACCCTAATGCCGCTGCGGTGTCTATGGTATGGAGCTATATCGGAGAGCTTGTATTTAATATGCTCGTCCTTGTAGGTGCAGTCAAAATGTCCGACCGTGTTGTAAGAGAAATGATGGGCTTATAAAGGAGGTGCGACGAATTGGAAGTTAAGATAAACAAGGAAATCCGCAACTACACGGAAAGTATGTTTTTCGGACTGTCGCTCAGACAGTTCATTTTTTCGGTGCTTGCCTGCGGTGTGGCGGTAGGTCTGTATTTTCTGCTGCGCCCGCACTTCGGAACGGAAACCCTCAGTTGGGTATGTATCCTCGGTGCTGCGCCTTTTGCGCTGATGGGCTTTGTCAAATACAACGGTATGAACGCCGAGCAGTTTGTCTGGGCGTGGATAAAATCGGAGTTCCTTATGCCGAAAAAGCTGATGTTTCACCCCGATAATCTCTACTATGAAACGCTGAAAGCAACAATCCAAAATCACGAAAAGGAGGCGTTGAAAAACAATGCTTAAAACACTCAAAAACCTGTTCAAGCAGGATAAGGAGAAGTTTGTCGTGCCGAAATCGGTGCAGAGCGTTATCCCGATTAAAACTATCTGGGAGGACGGTATCTTTCTTGTCGGCAAGAACAAGTACGCTAAGACATTCAAATTTGAGGACATCAATTACGCCGTAGCAAGCCGTGAGGATAAGGAAGCGATGTTCCTTGAATACTCGGAGCTGCTTAATTCGCTTGACAGCGGAGCTACCACGAAAATTACTATCAACAACCGCCGCTTGAACAAAGCGGACTTTGAACAGACGATACTCATTCCTATGGCTGATGACGGTCTGGATAAGTACCGCAAGGAATACAACAAGATGCTCCTTGAAAAAGCAACGGGAGCAAATTCCATTGTGCAGGACAAGTATGTGACAGTATCTGTCAGCAAGAAAAACATTGAAGAAGCCCGAAACTACTTTGCCCGTGTGGGCGCTGACCTTATTGCCCACTTTTCCCGTCTGGGGTCACGCTGCGTAGAGCTTGAAGCCGAGGAAAAGCTACGCATCTTTCACGATTTCTACCGCACAGGCGAAGAAACGGCGTTCCGTTTCGATATTTCCCAGACGATGCGAAAGGGTCACGACTTCAAGGACTTTATCAGCCCCGACACCTTTGAGTTTGAAAAGGACTGTTTCAGAATGGGCGACAGATACGGGCGTGTGATTTTTCTCAGAGAATACGCCGCCTATATCAAGGACAGTATGGTAGCGGAGCTTTGTGAGCTGAACAGGAATATGATGCTCTCCGTTGATATTATCCCCGTTCCCACAGATGAAGCCGTGCGAGAGGTGGAAAACCGATTGCTCGGCGTGGAAACCAATATCACGAATTGGCAGCGAAAGCAAAACCAGAACAACAATTTTTCTGCCGTTGTACCGTATGACTTGGAGCAGCAGCGAAAAGAAAGCAAGGAGTTCCTTGATGACCTTACGACCCGTGACCAGAGAATGATGTTCGCCGTGCTGACTATGGTGCATACGGCTGACAGCAAGGAGCAGCTTAACAGCGACACAGAAGCGTTGCTCACGACTGCCAGAAAGCACTTGTGTCAGTTTGCCGTGCTGAAATATCAGCAGATGGACGGCTTAAATACGGTGTTGCCTTTCGGTGTGCGAAAGATTGACGCCCTGCGTACCCTTACAACGGAAAGTCTTGCGGTGTTTATTCCGTTTCGGGTGCAGGAAATCTATCACGAGAACGGCGTTTATTACGGGCAGAATGTAATCAGCAAGAATATGATTATCGCCAACCGCCGCCACCTGCTCAACG
Source organism: uncultured Oscillospiraceae bacterium (assembly GCA_949297075.1). Lineage (GTDB taxonomy): Bacteria > Bacillota > Clostridia > Oscillospirales > Acutalibacteraceae > UBA8612. The sequence continues at coordinate 89,903 of CASFRX010000046.1, forward strand.
GTAATTCCTTTATCCTCGGCGTATCGGGTGCAGGCAAATCCTTTACGGCAAAGGAAGAAATGACGAACATCATTCTGACCGACCCCAACGCCGATATTATCATTATTGACCCAGAGCGAGAGTATTCGCCGCTTGTTAAGGCAATGCATGGCGAGGTCATTCACATCTCGGCAACGAGCGAAAACCATATCAACGCTATGGATATGAACTCCGATTATGGTGACGGTGCAAACCCCGTTATCTTGAAATCGGAGTTTATTTTGTCCCTTTGCGAACAGCTCATCGGCGGCAGCAGTCTTGGCGCAAAGCAGAAATCCATCATTGACCGCTGTACCGCTTCGGTGTATCGGTATTATCAGCAAGGCAACTATATGGGAACGCCGCCGACCTTGCAGGACTTCCGTGAGGAGCTGTTGAAGCAGGACGAGCCAGAAGCGCAGGAAATCGCCCTTGCCATTGAGCTTTTTACGGACGGCTCTCTTAACACTTTTGCAAAGCATACGAATGTGGATACCCACAGCCGTCTTATTTGCTATGACATTCTTGACCTCGGCAAGCAGTTACAGCCTATCGGTATGCTTGTTGTTCTTGACAGTATCTTAAACCGTATTACCCAGAACAGAGCCAAAGGCAGAAACACTTTCATTTTCATTGATGAGATTTATCTGCTCTTTCAGCACGAATACTCCGCAAACTTCCTATTTACGCTCTGGAAAAGAGTAAGAAAATACGGTGCGTACTGCACGGGTATCACGCAGAATGTGGACGACCTTTTGCAGAGCCATACGGCAAGGACAATGCTTGCCAACAGCGAGTTTATCATTATGCTCAACCAAGCATCCACAGACCGTATCGAGCTTGCCAAGCTCCTTAATATATCCGACCTTCAGCTCAGCTATATCACGAATGTCGGCGCAGGACAGGGGCTTCTCAAGGTCGGCAGCTCTCTTGTGCCGTTTGTCAACAAGTTCCCCCGCAATACCGAGCTTTACAAGCTGATGACGACCAAGTTCGGAGAGGTATAAAATGCAGAAATTGCGGTGTTCGTGTCGTATCGTGAGAGGTTGGTAAAAATAATCGTGTTGATTAGTGTGAAAATTAAAGGAAATTTCATTGATTTTTACACGAATATCTGCTATACTATGGTCAGTACCTTTAAGGAGGACTGCTTATGTATAGAAAGATTATGGGCTTCTTGGAAGCGTGGAAAGAAAACGAACACCGCAAGCCCCTTATTTTACAGGGCGCAAGACAGGTCGGAAAGACCTATTCCATTCTGGAGTTCGGGCGCACCCATTACGAAAATGTGGCATACTTCAACTTTGAAACCAATCCAAAGCTGAACGAAACCTTTGAGGAAAACATCAGCCCCGATTATCTGATACCGATTTTATCCCATATCGCAGGTCAGACTATCGTAAAGGAAAAAACGCTGATAGTCTTTGATGAGGTGCAGCTCTGCGAAAGGGCTTTGACTTCACTCAAATACTTTTGCGAGAACGCTCCAGATTATCACATCATCGTCGCAGGCAGCTTGCTCGGCGTTGCGGTCAACAGAGCAAAATTCTCTTTCCCCGTAGGAAAAGTCGATATGAAAACCCTTTATCCTATGGATATGGAGGAATTTATGTTGGCGCTCGGTGAGGACGATTTGGTAGAGCAGATTAAAAAGTGCTTCCAAACCGATACGCCGCTGCCGTCTGCCTTGCACGACGCCGCAATGCAGCTTTACCGTCAGTATCTTGTGGTCGGCGGTATGCCAGAGTGCGTGATGCAGTTTGCCGAAACCAAGGATTATATCCTTGTCCGCCATACGCAGGATACGATACTTGCAAGCTACCTCAATGATATGAGCAAGTATAACAACTTGAATGAAATCAAGAAAACCAGACTTGCCTACGATAACATTACCGTTCAGCTTTCAAAGAAGAATACCCGTTTCCAATATAAGCTGATTAAGAAAGGTGGACGGGCTTCCGAATTTGAAAATGCAATCGAATGGCTTTGCCTGTCTGGTATCGTGTCACAGGTCTACAAGGTCGAGCAAATCAAAAAGCCCCTTGAAAACTACCGTGATATTGATGCGTTCAAGATTTATGTGTCCGACTTAGGATTGCTTTGCGCCAAGAAGGATTTAGCTGCTAATGACATTCTCTATGTGGTCGAGGAAATCAACGATTTCAAGGGCGGTATGGCGGAGAACTATGTCAATGTGCAGCTTTCCATTAACGGCTACCACACTTATTATTGGGAGTCCGAGCGTGGGGCTGAAATTGATTTTATCATTCAGCGTGACGGGCAGCTCATTCCCATTGAGGTCAAATCTGCCGATAACACCAGAGCCAAGAGCTTAAAGGTCTATATGGACACCTACAAGCCTGCTTATGCTATCAAGCTCTCTGCCAAAAACTTCGGCTTTGAGGATAACAAAAAAATCGTTCCTCTCTATGCCGCATTTTGTATCTGAAATCAATATTGCAACAGTAACGCTCACAGAAAATGTGGGCGTTATTTTTTGCCCCTAAAACAGAATAAGAAAGGACAACGCTTATGAAGAAATACACAAAAATCATTTGTATGGCTGCCGCCGTATGCCTGTTAGGTGCGGCGGCTTTTTGCGGCTTCCGCATTTACAGCCACTATGCGCACGAAAGCGAGCAGGAAGAAGTCTTTGAGAAAATTGCCGAGGTTGTGGAACAGGCGCAGACGGGCGAAAGTGAAACTGTCGATGTTCTGCTCACGGAGGAAGAAACCGTGCTTGCAGAATACGGCGAGTTGTATCTGCAAAATACGGATATGGTCGGCTGGCTTTCGATTGCCGGCACGAATATCAACTTTCCCGTAATGCAGACCCCGAACAACCCCAATTATTATCTGAAGCACAATTTTGAAAAGGAGTACAGCGATTTAGGTACGCCGTATGTGCAGGAAAATTGCGACCTATTGACGAGCGATAACCTTGTTATTTACGGTCATCACATCAAGGGACAAAAGATGTTCGGCGCATTGGAGAATTACAAAAACAAGGATTATTACGAGGAACACAAGACCATTCGTTTTGATACCCTCATAAAGAGGGGCGAGTATGAAATCATTGCCGTGTTCAAAACGGTTGCGTACAGCTCGGCAGGCTTCCGTTACTACGATTTTGTAAGCGCAGAGGACGAAAACGCCTTTAACGCTTATATCGCCAAGTGCAAGGAGCTTGCCTTATATGATACAGGCGTGACCGCAGAATACGGCGACAGGCTTATTACGCTTTCTACCTGCGAATACTCCGCACAAAACGGTAGGCTTGTTGTAGTGGCAAAAAGGGCTGCCTAATATCTGTACCGCTTCAAGGAAAGGAGGCTTTTAATGGCTGATATAAAAACCAGAGATGCGGTCAAAGGCACGATAAAGACCATAGATAAAGCCGCCATTGCCACCGAGCGTATGAAGTCCGCTTATGCGAAAACAAAGGACAAAGCAGAACAAGGCTGTTACGCCGATGAAAGCTCCGCTACGGAATATGCCGCCGACAGGCTTTCTTACGGAGCTGACCGTATCAAGGACGAGGGTATCCACCAATTTAACAAGCAAGGGCAAAAGGCGGTCAAAGAAACAAGGGAAAATATCGGCAAGGCAAAGGAAAAAATATCGTCCTACAAGCAGAAAAAGGCGGCAAAAGCCGCCGAACAGAATTACAACGGCTTGCAGATCCGTCACGGGGCTGCAAGCCGTTCCTCTGCTCCCGATAGTACACAAAGGGCAAAATCTCAGTTTATCAAGACCCGACAGCAAGGCAAAAAGACGGTTAAGACCACCGCCCGAAATACAGAAAAGACGGTCAAGGCGACCGCAAAAGGCACAGTCAAGACCACCCAGAAAAGCGTTAAGACTGCACAGGCTACCTCTAAGGCGGCTATTAAAACAGCCGAGCATACCGCCAAAGCAACGAAGGCAGCGGCAAAGGCTTCAGCAAAAGCGGCTCAAAGGGCTGCACAGGCGGCAAAAGCCACCGCTAAGGCTACGGTTACAGCGGTCAAAGCGGCAGTCAAAGCCACGATTGCCGCAGTTAAGGCGATTATTGCAGGCGTCAAGGCTCTTGTAGCCGCCATAGCCGCAGGCGGTTGGATTGCCGTCGTGATTATTATTGTTATCTGTCTGATTGCCTTGATTGCAGGCTCGGTGTTCGGCATCTTCTTTTCGGGCGAGGACTCTGGAAACGGTATGACAATGCAGAGTGTTGTACGGGAAATCAATACCGAATACGACACCCGTCTTGACGAAATCCAAAGCAGCACGACCTATGATGCTCTGGAAATGTCGGGCAGCCGTGCGGTCTGGAAAGAGGTGCTTGCGGTCTATTCCGTAAAGACTGCTACCGACCCAGACAATCCGCAGGAAGTGGCGACAATGGACGAGGGCAAAAAGCAACTTCTATCGGGCATCTTCTGGGAGATGAACGAAATCAGCTCCCACACCGAAAGCAAGACCGAAACACAGATAATCGAGAGCGACGACGGTCACGGCAATATCATACAGACGGAAACCACCGTTACACGCACCTATCTGTATATCACGGTTGCCCATAAGACAGCCGAGGAAATGGCTGACAAGTACAATTTCAATGCAGACCAGAGAGAACAGCTCTCCGAGCTACTTGCCGAGGAAAACAATTCGCTATGGTCGCAGGTGCTATACGGCATTTCTGGCGGCGACGGCGAGATTGTCAATGTGGCATTGTCGCAGGTCGGAAATATAGGCGGTCAGCCTTATTGGAGTTGGTACGGCTTCGAGGGGCGTGTGGAATGGTGTGCCTGCTTTGTATCTTGGTGTGCCAATGAGTGCGGCTATATTGATACAGGCGTTATTCCGAAATTCGCAGGCTGCGTGTTAGGCTCACAATGGTTTAAGGACAGAGGTCAATGGCAGGACGGCAGCTTTGAGCCGTCGGCAGGTCATATCATCTTCTTTGATTGGGAGGGCGACGGAGAAACAGACCACGTCGGAATTGTAGAGTGTGTCGAGAACGGAACAGTTTATACCGTCGAGGGCAACTCTGGCGATACCTGCCGCCAGAACAGCTATGCTATCGGAAGCAGCGTAATTTATGGCTACGGTATCCCTGCTTATTAAAGATGAAGAAACCGCTTGTATAGCAGGCGGTTTCATACATATCCTACGCATTTGTGACTAAAGTTTGAATATGCGAACCCAAGTATTGCTTTTCTGGACTTTTGATGATATAATGAGAAAAACATACTAATGAGGTGAGCTAAATGCGAGTGAGTTATAATAAACTCTGGAAACTTTTAATTGATAAGAATATGAAAAAAGGTGAGCTTAGAGATGCTATCGGAGCAAGCAAAAGCACTTTTGCTAAACTTGGTAAAAATGAGAATGTTACGCTCCCCGTATTATTGTCAATATGTGAATGTTTGAATTGTGATTTTGGGGATATTATGGAAGCCTTGCCAGACGAGGTTAATGTGGAGTGCAAATAATATGAATGAAAATATTTTAATAGTTGATGATGAAAAAGAGATAGCCGATTTAATTGAGGTCTATCTAAAAAATGATGGTTACACAGTACATAAATTTTATAATGGTACAGATGCTCTCAAATGTATCGAGTCACAAAACTTGGATTTGGTAATTTTGGATGTAATGCTACCAGATGTCGATGGTTTTCGTATCTGCCAGAAAATTAGAGAGCAGTATTTTTATCCCATTATAATGCTGACTGCAAAGGTCGAAGATACTGATAAAATTATGGGACTTACTATCGGAGCTGATGATTACATTACAAAGCCGTTCAATCCGTTGGAGGTGGTTGCCAGAGTGAAAACGCAACTAAGGCGTTATGTACGCTATAATCAGCCCATAAACAAACAGGCTCTTGAAAACATTGAATACGATATTAGAGGTCTGTCAATAAACAAAAACAACCATAAATGCAGTTTGTTTGGGAAAGAATTGCAACTGACTCCAATAGAGTTTTCTATTCTGTGGTACCTTTGTGACCATCAAGGAAAAGTAGTATCTTCAGAAGAATTGTTTGAGGCAGTTTGGAAAGAAAAATACCTCGATAACAATAATACGGTGATGGCTCATATTGGAAGATTGAGAGAGAAAATGAAAGAGCCTGCCAAGAAGCCGAAGTTTATTAAAACTGTGTGGGGAGTGGGGTATACCATTGAATAAATCAGGAAGAAATAAAATAAAACAGCGTAGTGCAGTATCACGGAAACTACTGATGCAGTATGTAATATCCATAATCGGTTATGTTGTAGGAGTAATGCTCTTTGTTTTTGTGGCGTGGAGATTTTGTATGATGTTCATCTGGCAGCCGGATGATCTTTTATACATACTTTTACAAACCGTTAAAGAATATATTATTTTGTTTTTAGGCATTACCTTTTTGATAGGTTGGGTCTTTATTACTTACTATTTCATTTCCAAGCCGCTTCGTTATTTGGATGAGGTTGTCGTAGCTACGGAACAGTTAGTAGTCCCTTCCGATGAGCCAATTGTCTTGCCAAATGAAATGTTTTATGCTGAAAACGAATTGAACAGAGTTCGTGAGAAAGCGTTGGATAATGCAAGAACTGTGAAGGAAGCGGAACAGAGAAAAAACGACCTTGTAATGTATCTTGCACACGATTTGAAAACGCCTTTATCATCGGTTATCGGCTATTTGACATTATTACGGGATGAGCAGCAGATTTCTGCCGAATTGAGAGAACGCTATTTATCAATATCATTGGAAAAAGCGGAGCGTCTTGAAGATTTGATAAATGAGTTTTTTGAAATTGCAAGGTTTAACCTCTCTAATATCTCCCTTGAGTACGGCAAAGTGAATTTAACACGTATGCTTGAACAAATTACATACGAGTTCAAACCTATGCTTGTAAACAAACACTTAAATTGTGAGCTTAACGCACCGCAAGACATAATGATAAGCTGTGATATAAATAAAATGCAAAGAGTTTTTGATAATTTGCTAAGAAACGCCGTAAATTATAGTTACGAAGGAACAAATATCAAAGTATTCGCTGAACTATTTAACAATAATGTGTGTGTAAAAGTAATCAATGAGGGAAATACCATTCCAAAAGAAAAATTGGATAGGATATTTGAACAGTTTTTCCGCTTGGATACTGCACGTAATTCAAGCAGCGGTGGAGCTGGCTTGGGACTTGCCATTGCAAAAGAAATTGTTGAACTGCATCACGGAACAATAACAGCAGACAGTGCGAATGGTATAACTTGTTTTGAAGTCGTCATTCCTCTGTCGTAAGGAAATTGTAAGAATTTCCGTAGAAAGAAAATAGAATACCGTTTGTGTAAACAGATAAAAGACACTCTTGTTATTGGTACAATTATAGTACCGAAGCAAGAGTGTTTTGTTTTGGAAAAAATGCAAAGGAAGCGATTTATATGTCAAGAAAAAGATTGACACAGGTGTTTCCTTTTTTGCTTCCTTTCCGTAAATGGCAAAGAAAAAAATTATTTTATTTGAAAATGCAATTAGACGGAAATAAGTATGCAAAGAAAACATCTGAAAATTTATTACCTAATACGGTATTTGAAACATCATCTCTTATGCTGAATGAAAACAGCGGATTTGATATAAAATACCAAATCAATAAGGTGCACAATCTTAAACTTGCCGCTAAAACAATCAATAAGGTGATTATTGAGCCAAATGAAACATTTTCATTTTGGCAACTTGTACGGTGGGCAGACCACCACGAGAAATATAAGGACGGATTAAACCTTGTTGACGGAAAGATTGTCGGCTCTTATGGTGGAGGTTTGTGTCAATTAAGCAATATGTTATTTTGGCTTTTTTTACACACACCTCTTACAGTTGTTGAGCGACACGGACACGCTGTTGAGTCATTTCCATCCACAACAGAAAATTTACCTTGCGGAACTGATGCGACAATAAACGAAGGGTGGTTAGATTTAAAAATCCGCAACGATACGGACAATACTTTCCAGATTGAGATTAGCTTTGATGATAAATATATGTATGGTCGAATTTTGTCGCAAAGCCCCGTAAACATTGAATATTCAGTTTTTAATTCGTCAGTTTCTTACATTAAACGAAATGGACGAACCTATCAAATCGCTCCCGTTTATCGTTCTGAACGGGATAAAAAGACTTGTAGAGAAACTGGAGCAGAATTGTATATTAACCAATGCGAAATAGGTTATGAACTACCAAATGATATAAAAATTGAAGAAATAGGTGCGTAATATGCAGAAGAAAAAAATAGCTATTATTTTTGGCGGCAATTCAACAGAGTATGAGGTGTCATTACAATCGGCATTTTCTGTTTTTGAAAATATCAATAAAGAAAAATTCGACATAGTTCCAATCGGAATTACCAGAAATGGCGACTGGTATCATTACACAGGCAAAAAAGAAAAGATTGCAAATAATACTTGGTTTGAGGATAACGAAAACCTGTATTCTGTTGCGGTATCGCAAAACCGTTCTGTAAAAGGCTTTATAGAATTTAAGGAAGAAAAATTCTACATCATCAAGGTTGACTTGATATTTCCTGTATTGCACGGCAAGAACGGCGAGGACGGTACTTTGCAGGGATTATTTGAATTGGCAGGAATACCTGTTGTTGGCTGCGATACTCTCTCATCAGCTCTTTGTATGGATAAGGACAGGGCACATAAGCTCGTTAGCCTTGCGGGTATATCTGTTCCTAAATCGGTAACATTCAAACGCTTTAACAAAGAAGCAGCGATGAAAGAGATTGAAGCGAATTTAACTTATCCGCTGTTTATTAAACCTGTTCGTGCAGGCTCTTCCTTTGGAATAACAAAAGTAATTGAAAAGCAAGAGCTTGATGCTGCCATAGAGTTGGCATTTGAACACGATACAGAAGTCATCGTTGAAGAAACAATAAACGGCTTTGAAGTCGGTTGTGCCGTACTTGGCATAGATGAGCTGATTGTTGGCAGAGTTGATGAAATCGAACTGTCAAGCGGCTTTTTTGATTATACAGAGAAATATACACTTAAATCTTCAAAGATATATATGCCTGCAAGGATTGATGCCGAAGCAGAAAAACGGATACAAGAAACGGCTGTAACCATATATAAAGCTCTGGGCTGTTCGGGTTTTTCCAGAGTGGATATGTTTTATACACCGTCTGGCGAAATTGTATTTAATGAGGTAAACACAATACCAGGCTTTACCTCGCACAGTCGCTATCCAAATATGATGAAAGGCATTGGTCTATCGTTCGCCCAAATGTTGGATAAGCTGATAGGTCTGTATGTGGAATGATGAAAACGATTGAGCTTGAAAAGGAAGAAATTTATTGTGGAAATTTGCTGCTCGTCAACAAAAATTATCCGCTACGAGATAACAATGTAAAGGGTTTAGTTCCTGCTGATGTACGCTTTCCAAATATTCTTATGAAGCGTGATGTGGCAAATGTTTTGCAGCTTATTTTTGAAAAAATCTCGGCAGGTAACTCTATCGTTCCTGTAAGCGGTTATCGCTCATTAGAAGAACAGACAGCCATATATGACGGCTCTCTCAAAGATAATGGAGAGGATTTTACAAGAAAATATGTTGCCCTGCCAAATCATAGCGAACATCAGACAGGACTTGCTATTGATTTGGGATTGAACGAAAAAGAAATAGATTTTATCCGTCCCGATTTCCCCTATGTCGGTATCTGTAATGAGTTTAGAAAAGCAGCCCCAGACTATGGATTTATCGAACGCTATGCAAAGGACAAAGAAGAAATCACGGGAATTTCACACGAGCCGTGGCATTTTCGATATGTAGGATACCCACATTCAAAAATTATTGAACTCAGAGGATTTTCGCTTGAAGAGTATATCGAATTTATAAAAGATTACACCAAAGATAACAAGTACCTATTCAAGCAAGCTCATAGAACGGAAATTGAAATTTATTATGTACCTGCTAATACTGTCACAACACGAATAAATATACCAGAAAAGTGCGTTTATCAGATTTCTGGCAATAATTTAGACGGTTTCATTGTGACACTGTGGAGGAAAAATAATGACGAAACAAGAAACCTACTCTGGTATTGATTATTTTAGAATGATAGCAGCCGTACTGATTGTTGCTATTCACACTTCGCCGCTTGCTTCTTTTAGCGCAACGGGCGATTTTATATTCACACGCATTATAGCCCGTGTAGCTGTTCCGTTTTTCTTAGTGACTTCTGGATTTTTTCTGATTTCAAGAT
>CASFRX010000047.1 GCA_949297075.1 uncultured Oscillospiraceae bacterium
AAACTACATTGAAAAAAATAATCCACGCCGCTATTGATTTGGTTGTCACTCTCGGGTCATCTATTGTGGATAGCATTGACCTTATAATCGATGCAGCCGTAACTATAATTGATACGCTGGTTGAGGCTCTGACTAATGACGACAACATGCCGAAGCTGATTGACGGTGCGGTAGATATAACCGTAGGAATTATTGGAGGCTTGCTTTCGGCTATTCCCCAGCTTATAAGAGCCGCCGGCGAGCTCATCACCGCTCTTGTGGATGCGCTCATTAATTACGATTGGGGTTCTATCGGTACTAAGATTTGGGCGAAAATAAAATCCGCATGGAGCGGTAAAGAAGCTGAAGTTGTTGACGAAGTTAAGGTCAACGGCTCGCATGCAAACGGTCTATACAGCGTGCCCTTTGACGGATATATAGCTGAGCTGCACGAATCCGAGAGAGTTCTGACCGCATCGCAGGCGCAAGCCTACAATCGAGGCGAATACCTATCAAACGAGGCGGTTATGCGCAAGCTGGAAGCATCTCAGAGCCAAAACAGTACTGAAATGTATCTTCTTCGTCAACAAATGGCAGAGATTGCGGCCATTCTTAAGGGCGGTATACCCGTAAGCGTAGACAACACACGAGAAATTAAAAGGGCGGTGAGCGGCATTGCGTAAAACAAAATATACCAACCATCTCGGCATAACGGTTGAATTTAATAATCCATATGGCTTTTTTACAATGAATCCTTTGCTGCTTAGGACATTTGAGACAACGGCAACGGTCATGAGCGAGAAGATAACCGGATTTTCGCATGAGGGCGTTAAAAATTACGGAATTGAGCTGGGTATAACCGGAAAAAATGCCGCAGAAGTATCCGCAAATTATGACCACCTGATGTCGGTTTTTGAAACAGACACAATTTCAGGCTCACCCGGCACAATCACCGTGAACGGCTATTCCTTGAAGTGCTTTATAAGCGGCATTGCTCCGCAGGTAAGCCTGCGCCGTGCAAAAACAGTTATCGCTACAGTAATTACTGATAACGCTTTGTGGTATAAAGAGCTGTTTACGACAAAGTTTGAACACGGCAATTTTACGGTTGTTGAAAACTCTCCCATAGCCTATCCTGTGTTGACCTATCCCCATGATTATCCTGTTGGCTATGCTTCGGAAAATACAACAGAAAAAATCAATAATCCTGCCATGCGCCCATCGCATTTCAGGCTTGTTATAGAGGGCTCGGCAGAATCGCCGGCGGTTATAATAGGCGGACACACTTATTCGGTTGATGTTTCTGTTCCGCTCGGTTCTCGGCTTATAATTGACAGCCGAGCAGCGACGATAGTTTTATCTGATGCGACAGGAAACACAATAAACGCTTTTGGCAAGCGAAACCGCTATAGCTACATTTTTGCAAAAATCCCAGTAGGCACAAGTCAGGTCTCTTTTGGAAATTCCGTTAATTGCTTTTACCTAACGCTTATTGATGAAAGGAGCTATCCACAATGGAGCACCTGATATATACGGACGAACAGCTACAAGATGTAGGTTATGTTCGGGGGTATTCTCTCGACCTTGAAAACGGGAAAGATAACAACTTCACGCTTAAGGTCAATCTTGATGATTTTGAGAAATACAAGCCCGGCGCATATGTATATTGCGAAAATGCTCCCGAATACGGCGGAAGAATAAGCAATTATACCATAAACAGTGCCGATGAGACCGTTACCTTTGCCGGGCGCACATGGCGCGGAATAATAGCTCAAAAGTATTTTACGCATTCAACAAGCTTTTCGAGCGATACAACGCTTGGCTATGTGGCAGCTTTCGTCATTGGAGATAACGCTTTGCAAGATGACTTCATGGCGTTAAGAAATACTGAACCGGTCGGATTTAGCTTTGCTTTTCCTGCAGGCGCAAATGCTCTAACGGAGTTTGAAGCATTGTTGAACAAAGCAGGCCGCCGCCCGGCTTTTGCTTTCGACCCTAACAGCAAAAAAATAAAGGTAAAAGCTGAGCCAATCAACGATTACAGCGGCGAAGAATACGACAGCATTAACACAAAGCTTGAGCTGTCCGTTAACACCATGCCAATAAATCATGTCATGGCTGTTCTGTCGGACGGAACTTTTCGTCACCGATATCTGTTGCTCGACGGCACGCAAAGCGATACAAAAAAAGAAATCTACGGCATAAACGAGATTATGAGCGTGATAAGTGTTTCAAATGCTGATGATGCTTCTGCTGCCATGCAGACGGTTATAGACGACAGCGTTTCCGCCGCACAGACCTGCGCTATTGCTATTGACAGCACAGTTGCCGATATTGGAGATATCGTAGGCGGCAGAGAGCATAAGACGGGAATTTTTGTAAAATCAAAAATTACATCAAAAATTCTAAAAATGACCGAATTAACAAGCATTGTGAATTTTGAAACAGGAGTGTGATTTTATGTTTATGAATGAAAGAAAAAGCGATACCGGCCATGTGACCGCCGCCAGAGCTGCCCTTGCCAACATAGCTAAAATAGGCAGCGGCAGTTTTGTTTTTAACCAAGGCGGCAAATTTGCGCTCACTATCACTCCCAGCACGGGAGATATATCGGTATCAAGCGGTGTTATGAGCTGGAACGGCAGAATCGCCGGAGTTGAGAACCCCGAAAATGTTAGATACACGCCTCCGGAAAGCGAGACGCTTTATAAAAAAATCGTGGTTTGCGCTCGGTATAATAAAGATACCTCAAACGGCACGGAGACGGTTGGATTGATTGCTTTAACCTCTGATTCAGTTGCTTCTGAATCGGTTGCCGCCTCTCTATATATTGACACCGGCTCTTCAGAGATTACATCAGCGACAGAAACAGCGAATCTGCCCCTGTGGTCTTTTATTGCTACATCCAATTCAGCAACTGTTCCCATCTGCTTATTTGACGAAGTTCCTTCGCTCGATGAACTGAAAGACATCATATTGCAAGAAAAAAAAGAACTTCTAAGCATAGTAGGTGAAAATCTAAACAGCACTAATAGCTGGATTAGAAGTGTTGAAAACACGGTTAAAGGACACACATCGACTATTCAAGGACTTAATGCCGATGTAGATAACTTAAAGAATAAAAAAGGCATCATAGAACTTGAGCTGAAAGCACAATCCGGCGAAATCTTCGCAGTCAACGGCACAGTATCAAATTTGGGATATACAGGTTTTCTTATAATTGCAGACAGCGAGCCGATTTTTGTCCCCGCCGCTTTGGGCGATTATGTTAAAAAATTTTACAAAATTGAATCGGTCGGCATTTCTTCTGCAACGAAAACAACGGAAGTTATTGCTACAATTCAAGTTGTAGATGCTTACGGAAAAGCGAAAGTATTCTTCAATACCGCCGGCGGAGTGAGGACAGTTGAGAAGCTATACGCAATAAGATGAAAGGGGGTAATTATATGAAAAGAGAAATTAATCTTCCAAGCAAGAGCTTAATTCCGGAGTGTTGGGGTTACAAGGGCGAGGTTGAGCATTCTCGTCTTATTATCACCCTGCCGGATGATATAGCCGCCTGCGATTACTGTCAAGCCGAGGTAGCAGTCAAAGGCAAACGCTATCTCACCGACCGGCTTGAAATAGCAGATAGTAAAGTAAGCTTTGAGCTGACCGCCGCCATGGTGAAAGAGAGCGGTGCCATATCCGCTCAAGCGATAGGATATGTTGTAGATGAAGCCGGAAATATCGGCGAAATCGGCAAAACACCCATTTACCGAGGCACAATAAAGCCCTCTGTGAGCGGCGAAATATCCGAAATGCCTGAAGAAGCCGAATTTTGGCAACGCTGCTGGGCTGGTCTGCAAGCTCTTACCGAATCAAAGCACTCCCACAAAAACAAAGTGGTTCTCGATAAGCTTCACTGCCTTAGGGATGAAATGCAAAATGGCGGTATTATCGTTGGTAATCCACATATGGGGTTGACTTACGACGGCAGTGCGGTGCGGTTCGTGGGTGAAGGTAGAGTCATAACAGGCGTTAGTGAAGTTGATAAAGGCGGTAAGAAATATATCAGGTTGAAATTAAGTTCTGATACCTCAGGTTTAGACCTTTTAGGTGTACCTGAATTCATTGACATACCTATATCATCAATGACGGAAGTCACGGACAGTATCGGTGGAATAATCACCAACGGTTCAGAGATTGAATTAGATATGCCGCAAGCCAAAGAAAACGGCATCAAAATCGTCAATGAGCTGCCGACAAGCGCCAAAATCGGTGATGTTGTCTGCCTGTCAAAAACGATTGAAAGGCAAGCTCTAAGTGCCGCTGACATTGTGCCTGGCGAAACCATAATAACCGAAATAAAACCAAAGTTTGATGTTGATTTTGAGAATTATCCAACATTAACTGATGGCTTTGGAATTTATTTTAAACAGATTAGCAGTGACAACAACCTTATTATTTGTTGTGAATGGAATGGGGACGCTAACCTTACAAGTTTAGCAGGAATGCCATTGTTTAGGTACATTTATTACACGGATGCTAATCAAGAAGAATATGTTGTTCATGCTTTCTTACCTGATTGTAATTTCATGGGCAATCCGGTAAAAGAAGGCTGGTATTCCGTTAATGAGGAAACTTATGAATTAACACCATTAACAGAAAAAGATTTATTTGTTTGTGATAACATAAAAAATCTTGTTGATGAAGCTTCAACCGTAAGCGCAGTATTTGACAACTTCGTTACATTCTATACCGGTGAAGAGAGCTACGAAGTAGGATTTTATTATTATGACGGCACAAAATGGGTTTCAACATTAGACGATATCGTAGATGGTGTTACCGACATCAAAATTGAAGGAAAAAGTATTGTAACTGACGGCGTGGCTAATATACCTATAGCTGGTCCTAGCAAACCCGGATTGATTAGTATTTCTTCTCAATATGGTATGCAAAAGATCGGTAACTATTTAGCTCCTTTAGGTTGGAAAACATATGCAGAAAAAAGACAGAATGCTTTTGTTTCATATCCAGCACTTGACTATTCAGTAAAAGCTGTAATGTGTGACGGCAAAGGAGAAGCGTGGACTGATGCAGAGCGTATAGCCGCACTATTGCGTATGGGTTGCACAGTTGACGAAAACGGTTATGTGAAATGGGAGGCTCAGACACAATGAAATATGTATACTTAGAAAAGCCTGAATATAATTCAGAAACGGAAATCCTTTCCCCTGATTATAAGATTGAGGACGGTGTATTTATTGCCGGTTGGAAGATAGAAAATAAGCCTGAAGATGGCGGATATGCGCCAATAGAAGAACAAGAGCCTATTCCCTCTACAGAACCGTCCAAACTTGACTGCTTAGAGGCACAGCTATTATTTACAGCATTAATGACTGATACGCTATTGGAGGTTTAAAATACTATGTTCGAGAAAATAAAACGATTTTACGACATGAAACTATATACAAAAGAAATGGTATATATGTTTGTGTACAAAGGAATAATCACCGAAGCCCAGTATGCTGATATTGTCAAGCAGGAGGTATAACACTATGATACACGCAATTTTAACAATGCTGCCCTTGTACATAGCATTTTTTAAATGGCTGATTACGGAGGTGTTTACATGAGTTACCGTTCACCGTTCAGAGCCAAAAGCCGACAGACAACTGCTTTTAAAAAGCAAGGCTCAT
>CASFRX010000048.1 GCA_949297075.1 uncultured Oscillospiraceae bacterium
GCACGCATAAGGGCTGTATAGTGTGGTTGCAAAGAATACAAGACTATTCACCGCCTGATTATGCTGAATGGTGCGTACAGTTTGCAGGAAACGGACATTATTTTCCTGAATATGATGAAGCCGTTGACTATATACGCAAACGAAAATTTTTGAATAATAAACAAATCCAAATGTTAGCGAGGTGAAATAGATGACAGACTATGACAAAATGCTCATAGACCTTTTGAATGATAAAATCAAACAATGGGAGTGTGCCATCCCAACAAAAATGGACACAGAAAAGCTTCAAAAAACGGAATGAATCGTATTCTTTCTTTTGTTTTCGAAAGACGGCCGCATTTATTCCACGGTTCGCTTGACAACGAGCCTCTGCCGACATGATATTCCGGCGAAAGGACGAAGCCAGCCCGGAGGGCGATTCGCCTCAGCACAAGCCTATCATATCTGCTCCTCATTGTCAAGCGACTTTCGCGGCATAAACGCTGAGTAAGTGCTCGTATGCAAGCGGAGAGAGCCAATTAAGTGCCGCTTGAGGTCTTACGGGATTGTAATATGTTTCAATATACGCAAATATATCGGCTTGCGCTTCATCTTTGGTTTTGTAATGCTTGTGATGAACGAGTTCACATTTGAGGCAACTGAAAAAGTTTTCTGCTACGGCGTTATCATATGGATCACCCTTTCTTGACATACTTTGAGTAATATTGTGTTTATCTAACGCTTCACGATATCCGCCGGAAGCATATTGAACACCACGGTCGCTGTGAAAAATCAAATCTCCCCGAGGCTTTTGCCTGTTTACAGCCATTTCAAGCGCGGAAACAGTGAGACTTGTGTCGATGCGGCTTGAAAAGGAATACCCAACAATTTTCTTAAGGCATAAATCCTTCACTATTGCAGCATATAGCCAGCCTTCATCGGTGGGAATGTATGTAATATCACCAACCCATTTCTGATTTGGTTTGTCAGCCGTGAAATCTCTTTTAAGAAGATTTGGAGAAACAGCGTAATTATGGTTGGAATTCGTGGTAATCCTAAATGCTTTTTTACGTATTGAGTGTATATTATATAATTTCATAAGTCGGTGGACAGTATTTCGCGAACACGGACATGATGGTCTGATCATAGCTACAAGTGCATCAAGACCTGCCGCAGGATGCCTTTCATGAAATGATATTAAAATACGTAAAAGCATTTGTTCATGTTGCTTGCGAGTTGAAACACCACGGTTTTTCCAAGCATAATAGCCGCTCCGAGAAATTTCAAGCAGCCGGCATAGTTTATCTACAGAGACCTCAGAGCAGTGAGCATCAACATAGCGATACTTATCCTCTATAGTTTCGAAAATATGCCGACGGATTTTTTTAACACATCAATAACCTCGTCTTTCTCGGCAAGCTGTTTTCGGAGCGAGCGTATTTCGGCTTCAAGTTCACGCTGACGCTTGTCGTTGCGGTTTTGCCTGTCGGTTGCACCGGGCTGAAAGCCGGCACGTTTGAGCCATGACTTAAGAGTGTCGATGCATATCCCGAGTTCGGCAGCAACCTCTTTGGAAGGGCGGCCTTGCTCGGTGACCATTTTAATTGCACCGCTTTTAAATGCCTCGTCATAACGAGGTGGCATTGTTCCTTTTTTGATTGACATAAAAATTCCTCCTGTGATTTTGGATTTGTTTGTGTCCATTCCATTATATCACACTTTTTTCTGTCCATAAAATCTGGGAAGGTGGCA
>CASFRX010000049.1 GCA_949297075.1 uncultured Oscillospiraceae bacterium
ATTCATACAACGCTGATAAATTAAGGAAATTTATAAAAAAAACTGCCTTAATCTATGCAGCGGCAATAGTCATATACATACCAATCAATATTTATAACGGCTATTTTAGTGAAGATAATCTTTTGCCGAAAATAATAAAAGACATTGTATTTGATGGGACTTTATATCATTTATGGTATCTTCCAGCAGCTATTGTTGGAGCTGTAATTGCTTGGTATTTGGTGAAACAGTGGGCTTATCGAAAAGCATTTGCTGTAACTCTCGTACTCTACATTGTAGGATTGTTTGGTGATAGCTATTACGGCATTGCAGAAAATATACCCAGCTTAAATAGTTTTTATCATTTGATATTTCAAGTGAGCGATTATACAAGGAACGGTATATTTTTTGCTCCAATCTTTTTTGTGTTGGGCGGTTACATATCGGACAACAAGGATAAACTCTCATTCAAAAAAAGCATCATAGGTTTTACCACTTGTTTTTCTTTAATGTTTGCAGAAGCTCTCACCTTACATCGTTTTGAACTGCAACGGCACGACAGTATGTATGTATTTCTGCTTCCAAGTATTTGCTTTTTATTTTATTTTCTTATGCACTTCAAGGGAAAAAACAGGGCGCAATTACGAACCATATCCTTGATTATCTATATCATTCATCCGTTTGTGATTGTTTTGATACGTTTATTTGCAAAAATTACGCACCTTCAAAACGCTCTTATGGAAAATAGTCTTATTCACTATCTGCTTGTTTGCATTATTTCAGCGGGATTGGGATTAGCGTTGACTGCAATATGGAACATATATAAGCCAAAAAAGCATAATACAGATAAGGACAGAGCTTATTTGGAAATCGACTTAAAGAATTTAGAGCATAATGTAAGAGTTTTAAAAAACGCAATGCCGCCTCATTGCGAGTTGATGGCTGTTGCAAAAGCTGAATGTTACGGACACGGTATGTACGGAACTACAGTATATTTAAATCAGATAGGAGTTTCTGCTTTTGCGGTAGCAACGATTGATGAAGGTATCCGATTAAGGAAATATGGCATCTCTGGAGAAATACTGATTATGGGCTATACATCTCCTATGAGAGCAAAAGAACTTTGTAAATACAAATTGACACAAACCTTGATTGACTACGAATATTCTCTGCGTTTGGATGAACAAGGATATAAGGTTACGGCACATATTAAAGTTGATACGGGTATGCACCGACTTGGCTTTGATGCAGATGATACAAAAGAAATCGTTACCGCCTTTTCTCTGAAGAACATTGAAATCACAGGTATATTCACACATTTATGCTCCGCCGACAGTCGGGCAGAAGAAGATGTTGATTTCACACGTAAACAAATAGGAAAATTCTATAACTCGCTTGATAATTTGAGAAAAAGTGGAATAAGAATACCTAAGGTGCATATCCAAAGCAGCTATGGGTTATTGAATTATCCAGAGATTAAATCTGATTATGTCAGAGCTGGAATTGCACTGTACGGAGTTTTAAGCTCACCAAACGATGAAACGAAACTGAAGCTCGATTTAAGACCCGTACTATCGCTTAAAGCAAGAGTTGTTTTGCTTCGAAAAATCCGCAAAGGAGAAACAGTCGGTTACAGCAGGGCTTTTACCGCAAGTAGGGACAGCTTGATTGCTATACTGCCAATTGGATATGCAGACGGCTTTCCGAGGAATTTATCTTGTGGAAAAAGTATTGTTTTGATTTGCGGACAAAAGGCACCTATCATCGGTAAAATTTGTATGGACCAGCTTGCAGTTGATGTAACAGATATTTCTAACATAAAAATAGGAAGTATAGCGACATTGATTGGCAAGGATGAAAATGATGAAATTGCGGCACCGACAGTCGCTGAAAATTCCGAAAGCATCACCAACGAACTGTTAAGCCGTATGGGGCGTCGATTGAATATCATTTACAAAATGTAAAATGCGCAAAAGAAAAACAGAGGTTTTTCTTTCCTCTGTTTACTCTTTTGCCTTACATAAACCGTTGGCAGTTGCTTCTACAATGGACAGTTCTTTATCATCTAAATTGTCGAGCTGTGCATCTAAGCGTCTGCGAGTGGAACTTTTATTGACTTCTTTATTGGGAAATATGTACTCATCAACCGAAATGTTGAACATCGTCATAAGCTGAATGAACAGCTCCAAACTCGGCTTTTGCCCCTCATTTTCAATCGCCTGTAAATGCCTTGGGTCATAGTCAACGATACGGGCAAGCTGTTCTCTCGTCATACCCTGTGCTGTTCTGGCTTTCTTTATAGCCAGACCGATTGGCGTAAAATCGAAGTCAAAATCATTATTTCTTTCGTCCATAAGTTCACCACCTTGTGCCTGTAAAATCGTACTATATATATTTTACAGAAACGAGAGTTCTTATAGAACGCTTTGAAGTCTCTTATAACAAGCTATTAAATCTCCTGTTATAAGGGGCACAAGTTCACAAAAATATTTGGCAGCACAGCCCACCAAATAAAAAAAACGGTGCTTTGGTGGGCTGCTCTGTCACGCCCAAACAAAATTAGTGCAGCCCTCCAAGTCCGTTTAAGGTTTGGAGGGATTTTGTATGTGTTGGTCTAATATGACCGCAACGCTGCTCATCAGAAGCAGCGGATACATATAGAGTGTCACGCAGGAACGAGGATAAGCTGTTAAAAAAATCCTCACCTGTTCGTGGCACTCTTATGGTTTTCAAATAGAGATTTCATTTCTATGCCGTAGGTATAGTTATGCTTTTTGCCGCAGAGGTCTTTGTACCTTTGCGGCTTTTTGTTTGTCGTGCTTTTCTTTGAAGCAGGACAAGCCCGTATCTGGCGTTGGCTGCCGCAGTCCGCCTGCCAATCTGAGTTTTCAAAAAAATTCAGATTGGAGGAAACAGTATGGCGTACAACAAAGCCAGAGAAGAAAAGAAATGGCGGCTCTGGAAAGAAGCCGAGGAAAAACAGTTGCGGAGTTTAGGTGTCAGCGAAAGTGACATAGAAAAGCTCCGTGTTCACGATTGGGCGATTTTCAATTCCGACAGGCGTTACTATCAGCGTATGCAGAAACCAGGTACATACCTTGAAGAAGTCGCAGCGGATACGACACAGCCCGAAATAAAAACGGTCGAGGACTTTCTGGATAACATCGAAAATCAGCAGCTCTATCAAGTGCTGATTAAGGTGGACAGGCTTACTCTGCGTATCGCTTTTATGAAAGTACAGGGATATTCTACCCGTGAAATTGCATCGTATCTGCGTATCACGGAGAAAGCCGTTTACAGGCGATTGGACAGGCTCAAAGAAAAAATCAAAAATATTTTTGAGTAGAGGGGAAAATTGAGCGTTCCCACGGGCTACAGGGTGAGAGGACAAATCCTCTTGCCCTGTTTTCCTTTGTGTGGCGAAAACGGGAGCAGTTCTTTGACAACCGAATACCCATTCGCCAAATACCTTCTCTTTGTGATTGTGATGAGCATAAGCGTGTCGAGAGGTACGCCATAACCTGCCGCAAGGCGGAGAGCGATAACTACCTACTCAAAATATCGGGCAGCTCCCGATTTCGCCGTAACCCACAAAGAGGACAATGATACTCCCGTCCAGTCACAGTCCGAGCGTGATAAAACCGTCGCAGGCAATGAGGGCGGCTCTGTCAGAACGACAGTTGGGGTGAAACTCCCGTGGCGTCAGTTCGCTGCTGACCGTTTGGCGACTTCCCAATAGCATTTCGGGGTGTCGAGGACAAGTTGAAATGCTTGCTCATAGCAGCCAGACGCAAGGCGGACATAAGAGCAGAGAGAATGTTTATGCTCTCCCGACCTTCAACACTTCCTTGTGTTTGGCTGCCTACATAGGCAGAAAACCTCTGCCTAAATCATATTGGGAGGTTAAACACAATGGAATTGACTATCAAGCGTGGCGACATTTATTATGCAGAGCTAAACCCCGTTATCGGCTCGGAACAGGGCGGCACAAGACCTGTACTTATCATATCCAACGATATCGGCAATAAGCATAGTCCTACGGTCATTATCGCCCCTATCACAAGTCGGGTACACACAAAAGCAAAATTACCTACGCATAGCTTAATTAAAGATTTCGACGGTCTGGATAAGAACTCAATTATATTGTTTGAACAAATCCGCACCATAGATAAGCAGCGCCTGCGTAAATACATTGGTATGTTACCAACAGTCATAATGGCAAGAGCCGACAAAGCTCTTGCCATTAGCATTTCTTTAAGGAGGACTGCGAATGAATGAGATTAAAATTGATAAGAATGTAGCAGCAATGAAACTCATTGAGATACTTCTTGCAAAAGGAATGATAAATCAAGCCACATATACAAATATCGTGAAACACGAAAATTCGCACATTTCACAGGCGGCTTGATAGTCGGTATAATATACTCAGATAAAGGAATTGGAGGTATGCTTAATGAATATGGCAGCAAACGAATATAATTACAGATTTAAGCTCACGGACTATGCTCTGTTTGATAGAAACAGAGCCAGACAAGTTGGGATTTATGGTCGTGTTTCCACAGAACACGAAGCACAGTTATCTGCATTGGAAAATCAGTTGCAATGGTACGATGACCAAGTTCGGTATCACCCGAATTGGACTGTGTACGACCGTTATATTGACGAGGGCATTACGGGAACACAGGCAAAAAAGCGACCTGCATTTTTGCGTATGCTTGAAGATGCAAGAAAGGGAAAATTTGATTTGATTGTTACCAGAGAGGTATGCCGTTTCGCTCGTAATGTTGTGGATACGCTTGTAGTGACAAGAGAATTAAAAAGCATTGGCGTCGAAGTGTATTTTATTGACGATAACATTTGGACTATGGACGGCGACGGAGAGCTTCGTTTATCACTTATGGCAACATTAGCACAGGAAGAAAGCCGCAAAACTTCTGAACGAGTAAAGGCAGGTCAGAAAATCAGCCGTGATAACGGTGTTCTGTATGGAAACGGAAATATTTTAGGGTACGACCGTGTTGGCGACACTTATGTTATCAATGAGGAACAAGCAGAAACCGTCAGAATGATATTTGACTTGTATTTGCAAGGCTTTGGGTCTATGAAAATTGCGCAGATTTTGACAGAACGCAAACGGAAAACAGCTACGGGTCTTATTAAGTGGAGCGTATCAAATATAATGAGAGCGATTAAAAACGCCACTTACACAGGGACAAAGTGCTACAACAAATCCAGAAGCAACAACTTTTTGGAGCAGAAACGAATTAACAACCTCGATATGTCAACCTATGAATATGTAGAGGGTGATTTCCCTGCTATTGTTTCACAGGAGATTTGGGATAAAGCACAGGCAATACGAGAAAGTCGAATGAAACCTGCATTAGTATCGGCGGAGAAAACCACGCACAGCAAGCGTGACTCCAGAGATATATGGGTAAATAAACTTCGTTGTTCCTGCGGCTCATCGTACCGAAAAAACAAGTGGCATACCAAGTTGGACGGTAAAACTTCTTATGGCTATCAATGTTATAATCAGCTCAACAATGGTATTAGGCGTAAACGGGCTGAGATTGGTTTAGATACGGAGGGATACTGTGACAGCAGAATGATAACCGATTGGAAGCTCGATTTTATGGCAAAAGCATTATTAGAGCATTTGTGGCAGGAACGAAAAGAGTCGGTGCTTATTGCGTTAGACCTTATAAGGCACTATTATAAGGAAGAAAGGACTTTGGATAATAAATCTGATGCTGCATCTATACAGGCAAGGATTGATAAGGCAAATAGCAGACTTGCTAATTTAATTGCTATGAGAGCCGACGGAGAAATTTCAAAGGACGAATATCAATCTATGAGAAGCCCTATTGATAAGGAGATTAAAGAACTCCAAAAAGCTCTTGAAGATACACCGACAAATAAATGTTGTCCGAGAGGTCTGGATTTAGAGGGTATCCATTCTACGCTAAACAGCCTTATTGATTTCAGCGGCAGCACGATTAGCCACGATGTTATTAATCAATTTGTTTATATGGTAACGCCGACTTCGGATACCACTTTTGATTGGTATGTTAATTTGAACGGAACGGCTGATGTAAAGGCGACCTTCACCGCAGAGGGCAGAAAGAAAAGCTGTATAATCAAATTAGAGGAAATTGAAAAGATTTCCTCGGTACATAGGAAAGAAAATGAGGACAATGCACATCTCATTAAAAACCCCATTGTTTTTGCCTTTCTGCACAGGCAGCAATCGCTGAGATGAAATAAGTTGAAGACCCGGTCATATCAAGGGTTTTCGGCTTTCAAAACGGTAAAAATGCAAATTAAAAAAACGCTTATTTTTGAGTGTTTTTTGAGCAAAAATCTCGTTTTGACTACTTTCAACTAAATATTAGAGGATATGTTACTGTTTGTAATGTATCCTCTTTTTTTAATTGCATATTGAGTTTAAAATCAATATATGTTAAACTCATTTTATGAAGAAAACGAGTTTATTAAAAGGATGTTTAAAGATGCAGGACAGAGTTACTTGTTTCAAATTGAATTGGTATAACTGTGCTATAAAAATTAAAATTTATATTGACCATACGTTAAAAAAACCGTATTATATTTAAAAAAGGGGGATATACATGAATTTTGTTTATAAAATACTTTCTTTTCTAAATATAATTACGCTTTGCCTCGCTATGCTTTGTGGAAATTATCCGGGCTTCACGGCAGCGGAGCTTGATTACGAAACCGCATACGGCAACCCGATGAAGGGCTTTATGCCTTTCTACAGCGAGGACGGTGCCGATTCCTCTGTGCCATACAGCATGGAATGGCTCTATATTCCGATGACGGAGCTTGTTGCGGATGACGGCACATTTACGCTTCGCGGAACGCTTGAAGAAAAGCTTGATAAAATCGCTCGCCGAGGACATCAGGCGGCACTCAGAGTTTACCTTGACTATCCCGATAAGGAATGTGCTGTTCCGCAGTTCATATGGGATATGGGAGTAAAAAAATATGAATACAGCGAGTACGGCGGAGGAGTAAGTCCCGATTACAGTGACCAAAGGCTGATTGATTTTCTGCTTGATTTTATTGATGAATTTGCCTTGAATTATGACGGTGACAAGAGAATCGCATATATTACGACAGGCTTAATCGGTCATTGGGGCGAATGGCACGTTTGTCATGAAATCAAATCCGCAATGGCTTCTAACCAGCAGAAAAGACAGATCATCCATGCATTTGAATATAAGTTTAAGCATACGAATATTCTTACACGTTATCCGGGAACGCCGGGTTCAAACAACGGTCAAATTGGCTTCCATGATGATTCTTTTACATACAACACTATAAATTCCGAAAAAAATTATTTCTTTTACAATCAGTTGAAAAAAGCGTTGAAAACAAATATTTGGAAAACTCAGCCAATCGGCGGTGAATTTCGTCCTGAAGGTCAGGATAATTTCCTTAATGGCAAGGTGACGGAAGATTTTCAGGACTATGACGAGTGCGTAAATACGACGCATTGCTCATGGCTGATGATGGCAGGGGCTTTTACAGGCAAGCTGAGTGACCGGGAGATCAAGACGGCAAATGAAGCCTCGGCAAAGCTCGGATATGATTTTTGTGTCGATAGAGTTCAGGTCAAGAAGTTTTTCGGCAAGGCTTATGTCAGAGTCGGGGTTAAAAATCTCGGCGTTGCTCCGATTTACGCTAACCCTGCCGTTTATATCGGAACAGAAGATAACGAGGTTGAGACAAAGCAGGACATAAGCAAGATTTTGCCGGGTGAAACGGAGTATTTCACCGCAATAATCGACCTTAAATCGGGTGACAGCGTTCATATAAGAGTTGACGATGTTTCAAAATACGGTGCATATGTCCGCTTCTCCAATGTCGGCGGGTCAACCTCATCCGACGGCAAATTTATAATCGGAACGGTTGAGTAAAAATAATAAAACCAATAAAAAAGGAACCCGAATCAAAATGATTTGGGTTCCTTTTTGGTGGTATAACTCAATCAATAATAGAAATCCCTGCTTTGGGATATATGATACTCTGACGATTGAGGCTGCAAAGGAATATGTTTATTCCATATCCCCAGCAAAGCGTGTAAGAGGCTGGCGAGATGTTGAAGTAAAACTCTATATTTGAAACGAACTCCTCATCGAGAAATCGGTGAGGAGTTTTTGTGCGTAGGGGTATTGAGATTATTGGCAGAGATATGATATAATAAATATGTTGCATACGCAATAATTACAAACTCTTTTATAAGAACAGTAAAAGCTGTCTAATAAAGATATTTAAGGAGAAAGCGCTGATGAAGCATATACTAATTTCTAAAGAAAAAAACCAATATGTTGCTAATTTGCATTGTCATACCACACTCTCTGATGGCAGAAAATCGCCCGAAGAAATTCGTGATGCATATAAGGAGCAGGGGTACAGCATAGTTGCATTTTCGGATCACGATAATTATTTTGACCATAGCGATTTTTGCACAGATGATTTTGTTGCTATTAATTCCTTTGAGGCAGATATCAGCGACAATGTTGTCAGTAGCAGTCAGTTCCGAAGATGCTATCACCTCAATGCATTTAATATAAATGGTGACAAAGAAGTTGTGCTTCCTGACACACCTGACTACAGAGATATGAAAGCTGTGAATGAATATATACAGAAGCTAAAAAAATTAGGCTTTATAGTTGCGTATAATCATCCCTATTGGTCAATGCAATGTCTTGATGACTATCGTGACTTAGAAGGCTGCAGTATTGTAGAAATATATAACAATTCTGTGTTTGTTGAGGGTGGAGATGACGGACAAGAGCAGGTTTATGATGAAATGCTCCGTAGCGGAAAGCGATTGTTTTGTACTATGGCAGACGATAATCATAATGAATTTCCTTTTGGTGATGTTCGTTGCGACAGCTTCGGGGGAAAAACAGTTTTTCTTTGTGATTCACTCAGTTATGAATCTGTTATATCTGCTATGCAGAGCGGGTCATTTTATTGTACCCGTGAGCCGAGAATTTTTGAACTGACCTTAGAGGATGGTAACGTTCACATTGAGTGTTCACCGGCTCAACGTATAGCACTTTCTACTGCAGGCAGACGCACAAAGGCTTTGCATGCTCCTGTGGGTGAATATGTAACTCAAGCAGATTTTCAGCTGGAGGATGAGGATATATACTTCCGAATTGAAGTGATAGGTCCCTCGGGAAAAAAGGCGAACACCAACGCATATTTTGTTGAAGATTATAGATAATTTAAAATCCGGGATTCACGAAAAAGTGAGTCCCGGTGATTTTTTCGCCTGTATTTGATTGAAAAAGTGGAAAAGCATGACAAATGTTGAAAATTTACTATTAATTGATAATCTAACCTAAACGGGCAGGCAGTCAAACTGCCTACCCGTCAACAGGAAAACTAAAATCATAGTTTTAATTAGAATTCGTCAACTGCAACTCCGGCATCAAATTCAAGCCCTGCGATTAATTCTGTATGCACAGGGGACGGTTCCTTGTGTCAGCATTTTCTTATGCCTCGGCACTTTGGAATTTCTTGCAGTCTTTATTTTACTTGGACTGTCTTTAACAGTAACTATAAATTAATAAGCTATTCGGGGTTATGCTCTGCAAATGATCAAATTAGTGAGCATTAAAGCTTGCTGCTTCGCTTAACCTATCCGTCTGTGTTTTCATCCTTATGCTTGCAGATATATTCACATTCAGAGCATACGCCGTTGTTCCAAGTGTGGTCTTCATAGGGTTATATTTCTCAATAAACAGCTCAAGGGTTTCCTTCAACACTGCTATCTGTGACTTAAGATAAAACTCATCTTCAAACAGTGCGTAATGCACGCAGGCTCTGATTAAAATGAATATCAGCGGCGTCAGCTTCTGATAGGGAATCCCCAGCTTTGGCTCTAAGCTCTTGGCATATTCGGTGTATCGTTCGTTTACACCCTCAAAGAATTTCTTGCCGTACTCTCGGTATTTCGGGTGAGTATAGACCTGATACATCAGGCGGTATTTCTTGCCGTGTTTTTTTGCCGTCCAATAGGGTATCTCGTCAATAAACCGCCACAAGTCCTCCACATCGGTGGGCGCTTTTGCCATAAAGTCATCTTCCACCTTACTCATACAGTATTCGGTGGACTGAATGATAAGGTCATCGAGATTTTCAAAATACTGATACAGGCTCGCAACATTACAGCCGCAGGCCTCCGAAATGGCTTTTACACCCACAGCGTTGAGACCGTTCTCCGCATAACAATCAAAGCATTTTTCCATAATCTCGATTTGTTTTGCCCTGCGGGCTTCTTCGTTTACAGTGCGCAATATATCGCCCCTCTTTGATAAAAAATAATTGTTCATTTACATTATATTATTTTTGCCAAAATGTGTCAAGCTAATATTGTTGGAAAATGTTACTATTTCACAATATTTCATCATATTATGTAGCTCGTCCATTCCATTGCTTCTAAAGTTACATTCATAATCCGTGAATTTCAATATGTTTTGCCCTTGCCTATGCTGGATAAATATGATACAATACATACCGTAAAAGGAAGTTTTTTACTATTTGATACAGGAGAGGAAGCATATGAATTTTAATATTTCAAAAGAAGCATTGCTTGACGGTATGAACACCATGAACGCTTTTGGTACAAGGCTTACCGGCAGCAAGGGACACACGGATTTTATCAACTGGCTCAAAGCCGAAATCACAAAAATGGATATTCCCATTTACAGCGATCCGTTTTATTTCAAGCGTTGGGAAGAAAAGCGTTCGTCCATTGAAATTATTGACGGCGATGAAAGAATTGCTGTTCCTGTTTCTTCGGCTTATCCCTATTCGGGTCAAACCTCGGCTGACGGAATAACCGAGGAGCTTGTTTGTGTTAACAGTATTGGCGATATTCCGAAAACAACGGGAAAAATTGCTGTTTTCAATATTAACAACATTAATTTCCTGCCCAGCGAGATAGCATTTGATAAGCGTTCAAGCTACCCTGAAGATGTTGTGCTTGAAAAGAAGTACGAGGGACCTGTTATTACAAGCTTTGTTCAGTGTTTTCAAGGCATAGTCTCAAAGCTCACGAAGGCAAAGGCTGTAATCCTTATTTGGAAAGGCTTACATGATGATATGATAAAGGGTCAGTATCTCTCCTTTATTATGGGATACCAGAATATACCTATGCTTTGGGTTACTCAGAGCGACGGAGAAAGAATAGTTGCCGCCGCAAGAAGCCGCAAAAAGGTAAACCTTGTGCTTGAGGCGGAAACCGAAGAAAACGCATTTACCGAGAGCTTCTACTGTATTCTGAAGGGCAAAAACCAAAAGGAAAATGTTATTGTCAACACCCACACGGACGGCACAAACTGCGTTGAGGAAAACGGACCCATTGCCCTCTTGGAGCTTATGAAAAACATGAAAGACCAAGAGCTTGAGAGAACTCATATTTTTGTTTTTACAACGGGACATTTCCGTTTGCCTCGCTTCAAGGATATCAGAACAGGCTCGTTCCAGTCTGCCTCTCGTTGGCTTGCTATGCACCGTGAGCTTTGGGACGGCAAAGGTGACCACTTGAAATGTGTTGCAAACCTGACTATTGAGCATCTCGGCTGTAAGGAATGGCGAAATATTGACGGCGAATATAAATACACGGGCAAGCCTGAGGTTGAACTCGTTTATACAGGCAATAAGTTCGTTGATAAGCTCTATATCGACACGGTTAAAGAGAGAAAAAATGTGCGCACAATGACCCTCAGGGGACACAATGCGCTCCATTTCGGCGAGGGACAAAATTTCTTCACCATGGGTGTCCCTGAAATCAGCCTCGTTCCTGCTCCTTATTATCTCTGCGTCGTCAGCGACAGCCACGAAATGGAAAAATTTGATATTGACCTTATGACAGAGCAGACCGAAACCTTTGCAAAGCTTATCCAAAAAATCGAGCACATTTCTGCAAAACAGCTTGGCAGAAGCGATTTTTATTCCATTGTAAAGGCTAAGAGTGTTTCCGGCGGATACGATTTCAGCCTTAAAGGATTGATCGAAAAGATTTCAACAACTGTTGGCAAATAACCTCAGCGAATGATAACGAATATTGATAATCTATAAGGCGTTGGCCGCCCCTATGCAAGGGCGGCTGATTCTTTTGAAAATTTTTGCTTTCGTTGACACTTTTATGGTTTTATGGTAGTATTATTTTATAATAATTTTTAGGAAGTGATACATATGCGAATAATGTCTTTTAATATCCGCTGTGGCGATGTTAACGATGACCCGTGGGAAAACAGAGTCGGCATCGTGGCTAGGACGATTCTTGAAAGCGGCAGTGATACCGTTGGCGTGCAGGAGGCTCATAATGAATGGATGGAGGCTCTGAAGAGTACCATACAAGATAAATATGATTACATAGGTGTCGGTAGGGATGACGGCAAAAAGAAAGGGGAATACTCTGCAATTTTCTATTTGAAAGATAAATACGAAGTTGTTGAAAGCGGCACATTCTGGCTTTCCGAAGAGCCGAATAAGCCCTCTTACGGTTGGGATGCAAAATGCCGCCGTGTTTGCACATGGGGCGTTTTTGAGAATAAAGAAACAAAAGAAAAATTTGTTCACTTAAACACTCATTTTGACCATATAGGTGTTGTTGCAAGGCGCAACAGCGTTGAAATGATTATTGAAAGAGCCAAGGCTTTTGCAGATTTGCCCGTTGTTTTTACAGCTGATATGAATGTTGAAGAGGGCTCGGAAAACTATAATCAGTTTGTAAATTCCGGATTTTTCCGTGATACTAAAAAAATTGCTGCCGACACTATGAGTTATTGCACTTATCATGATACAAAGCCCGAAGAACACGCTAAAGACATTATTGATTATGTTATGATTAATGACAAGTTCAAGGCCTTGACATACAAGGTCATAACAGAGGGAGTAGACGGGCGCTTCGTTTCCGACCACTACCCCATTTATGCAGA
Organism: uncultured Oscillospiraceae bacterium; assembly: GCA_949297075.1. Classification (GTDB taxonomy): domain Bacteria; phylum Bacillota; class Clostridia; order Oscillospirales; family Acutalibacteraceae; genus UBA8612. The sequence continues at coordinate 12,963 of CASFRX010000049.1, forward strand.
TATAGAGATTTGTTAAGAGATAATAAATATGACTTTTGAATCTTTGGAAAATGCCGATGAACCGTTTTAAAGAAAATGTGTCAAGTTAATATAATTTACACTACTTGCGGCCAAACTGTCTTTTATCAATTATTATTCCGTCTCAATTTGGGATTAATGCTAAAATGTGGCTATTGATTATTTTGCGAAAAAATAGTATAATTGAATAAAATAATTCCCCGAAAGGAGAAAAATATGAACAATACGACAGTACGCCCCTTCGGTATGCGGGATAAGCTTGGCTATGCAATGGGCGATATGGGCTGTAATTTCTCGTTCCAGCTCATCAGCACATTCATGCAGCTTTTCTATATGCAGTATATCGGTATCAGGACAGAGGATTATGCGGTAATCATCCTTATCTCAAAGTTTTGGGACGCTATCAACGATGTGCTTATCGGCAACCTTGTTGACACAAAGCGCATTGGCAAAAAGAGCAAGTATATGCCATGGATTATCATCGGCGGCGCAACCTTGATTATATTCAGCGTTATGATTTTTGCGCCTGTAAAGGATTTTGATTATTGGGCAAAGTATGTCTGGTGTCTTATTTCATATTGCTTGTGGTCAGTTTCCTACACAATGATTAATGTGCCCTACGGTTCACTCCATTCGGTTATTACCGATGAACCTCAGCAGAGAACCTCCCTTTCCACCTTCCGTTCAATCGGTGCGGCACTGCCTGCAGTCATTGTTATGATGGTTTTACCCAACATTGTCTATTCGGAATCCGTCGCTCCCACAGGCGAAAAGGTTCAAAATTTAAAGGGCGAAACTTTGCTTCCTGTTGCCGTTGTTATGTCCGTTTTGGCATTCGTAGTTCTTTGGGCTATGACAAAGCTTGTTAAAGAGCGTGTGGTTCGTGAGAATACAGGCGAAAGCAAAATGGGTTTGCAGAGCTTCTTATCAGCGTTTAAGTCTTTTTTCACAAACCGTGCAATGATTGGCGCAACTATTGCAACCATTGCTCAGGTTGCCCTGTTCAATTCCACCTTGTCCCTTAACAACATGGTTTTCCAGTATTTCTTTAAAGATACTTCAAAAATCATGTTTGCTATGGTAGGCAGTTATCTTCCCATGATTGTCATGATGGCTCTTGTGGGCAAGCTCACTGCAAGATTCGGCAAAAAGGCTGTCTGCGCTGTTTCAACATTAGTCAGCGCTATTGCAGGTCTTGTGTTCGTCTTTGTGCCTCTCCAGCCAAATACATTCGGCATGGCACTTTATATAGTTGCTCTCATGCTTATCAACACAGGCGGATGCACCTTCCAAATTACGGTTTGGGCTATTGTTGCCGACTGTATCGAAGTCAGCTACCACAAAACAAAGAAGAGCGAGGAAGGCTCACTTTACGCTTTGTATTCTTTCTTCCGCAAGCTTTCACAGGGCATCGGTCAGGCTGTTGTTGCATTGAGCCTCGGATTAATTGGATTTGTTGAGGGTGAGGGCGCTGTTCAGCCCGCAGGCTTTGGTGAGAGACTTGAAAAGCTCTATATTATTCTCCTCACTATTGGCTCGGTTGTAGCTTATCTCGGTATTCAGTTTGTCTATAACATAGGCAAAAAGGAAGAGGAAGGATTTAAAAAAGAAGCAGAAAAAATAGAAGCTAAACAATAAAGCTCGAATTGCGCATAAAAAATGACCCCTGCGTTCATATGAACGCAGGGGTCATAAATTTTTAGCTTTCTTATATTATCTCTTCCTGAGCAACAAGCTTGATGCCGCCTGCTTTGAGAGCTTTAGCAGCTGCGACATTGTCTTCTACACGGATGATGATGAATGCCTTGCCCATTTCGGGGGTGAGGAAAGCGTAAACATATTCAAGGCTGATTTTGTTATCTGCAAGCAGTGACATAGCATCGGCAAATGCGCCGGGTGTGTCGTCAATTTCCACAACGAGAACTTCGGTTACGGAGCAGGTGATGCCCTCTGCTTTAAGGGCGTTTTCAGCTTTAACATAGTCGGAAACAATGAGCCTGAAAATACCGAAATCGGTGGTATCTGCCATGCACAGCGCACGGATGCTTATGCCGTTATCTGCAAGTATTCTTGTAACGGTTGAAAGCTTGCCGTGCTTATTTTCAACAAAAACGGAAATCTGTTTTACAGGTGTCATTTTTTATCCCTGCCTTTTTATTAATAATTATAACCCAAATCGAAGGCTTTAAGATTAAGCTCCAAGAATTTTGTGGGAACAGTTGCCTTAACGGCTTCTACCCACGTTTCGTAGGCAATGTCTGTCTTAGCGGCAAGAACGCCCATTAAAACGACATTAACTGCTTTTGAGGAGCCTGCCTCAACTGCAAGCGAAAGTGCATCGATTGAGGTTATATCAGCTCCTGCGGCAGAAATTGCCTCAATTACGCCGCTCGGATATTCGGCTGTGCCGATAACAACGGGCATGGGGTCGATTTTCTGAGTGTTGACTATTAATTTGCCGCCTTTTTTGAGAAAGGGCAGCCATCTTGCGGCTTCAAGCTGTTCAAAGGACAGAATGTAATCTGCCTCGCCTTTTTCGATAATGGGGGAGTAGACCTCCTCGCCGTATTTAACATAGGTTACAACGCTGCCGCCGCGCTGGCTCATGCCGTGAACCTCGCTGACCTTAACGTCATAGCCCTTTGCCGTTAAAACCGCACCGAGCAGACGGCTTGAAAGGAGAGTTCCCTGTCCGCCTACGCCAACTATCATTACGCTTTTAGTCATGGTATTATTCTCCTTTCTCAATAGCGTTAAATTTGCAAAGCTGTTCGCAAACGCCGCAGCCTATGCACTGAGTGAAATCAATAACTGCCTTTTTGTCGCGGAAGCTGATTGCAGGGCAGCCAATCTTCATGCAAGCCTTACAGCCCTTGCACTTCTCTGTGTTTACCTTGAGAGGCTTTTCGTGCTTAACATATTTAAGCAGAGCGCAGGGACGGCGAGAGATGATAACAGAGGGCTCCTCCACGGCAAGCTCTTCTTTAACAGCAGTTTCTGTTTGAGCGAGGTTGTAGGGGTCAACAACACGAACTCTGTTTATGCCTACGGCCTTTGCAAGGGCTTCAAGGTTAACTGCCGCCGCAGGGTCGCCCTTGATGTTTTTGCCTGTTGTGGGGTTCTGCTGGTGGCCTGTCATGCCTGTGATACTGTTATCAAGGATAATAACGGTTGAGTTGCTTGCATTGTATGCAATATCTATAAGACCTGTGATGCCTGAGTGAATAAAGGTGGAATCACCGATAACTGCAACGCTCTTCTTTTCGTTTGCAGTATCTGCCTTGTTTCTGCCATGAAGAGCGGAAACAGAAGCCCCCATGCAAATGCAGGTGTCGATCATACCGAGGGGCTGAAGTGCACCAAGGGTATAACAGCCGATATCGCCGCTGACTGTAACATTCTGCTTCTTGAGAGCGTAGAAAAGACCTCTGTGCGGACAACCGGCACAAAGAACGGGAGGACGGGCAGGAATTTCAAGGTCAGTTGCAAGGCTATCTGTGCTTTTGCCGAGAATTACGCTTGCAATCATGCTCTGTGAGTATTCACCCTGAACGGTAAATGCCTCTTTGCCGATAACCTCAATGCCGTTTGTTTTGCAGTGCTCCTCAATAAAGGGGTCAAGCTCTTCAAGAACATAAACCTTGTCGCATTTTGAGGCAAAATCACGGATTAAATCAACAGGCATGGGATATACACAGCCAAGCTTTAAGTAGGAAGCGTTTTTGCCGAGAGCTTCTTTAGCGTACTGGTAGCAGATACCGGCTGTGATAACGCCGATTTTTGTGCTGTTCATTTCAACCTTGTTGAGTTCGCAGCTTTCAGCCCATTTAGCCTGGTCAATAAGTCTCTGCTCAACAACAACATGTCTGCTGCGGGCCATTGCAGGCATCATAACATATTTACCGGGATTTTTAGTGTATTCTTTAACGCCGATGTCGTTTCTTTCTCCAAGTTCAACAAGGCTGCGAGAGTGGGCAACTCTTGTTGTCAGGCGAAGAATAACAGGACAGTCAAATTTTTCGGAAAGCTCAAAGCCTTTCTTTGCAAATTCAAGGCACTCTGCTGAATCGGAGGGTTCAAGCATCATAACCTTTGCGGCTTTTGCGTAATGGCGTGAATCCTGCTCGTTCTGAGAAGAGTGCATACCGGGGTCATCTGCAACTGCAATAACCCAGCCTGCATTTACACCTGTGTAGGAGCCTGTGAAAACGGGTTCGGAAGCAACATTCAGACCGACATGCTTCATGCCGCAGAAAGCTCTTGCGCCTGCGATGGACGCGCCGAGAGCAACCTCAGCGGCAACCTTCTCGTTAGGCGCCCATTCTGAATATACATCATCATATGTAGAGATGAACTCAGTAATTTCCGTGCTGGGGGTACCGGGGTAGCTTGAAGCTACTCGCAGACCGCCCTCGTAAAGGCCTCTGGCAACAGCCTCGTTGCCTATTATTAGTTCTTTTGCCATTTATCTTTCTCCTTATTTGTTCTCTTTTCTCAGGTCTACAACACGCTTAGCCTTGCCCTCAAAGCGCTGAATTGTACCCTGCTCAACAATGCTGATTTTGCACTGTATACCAAGTGTTGTCTGGATTTTGTGGCCGATTTCTTTCTGAAGCTGTTGAATCTTGCCGTAGCTGTCAAGAAGAGAGCTGTCAACAAGCTCAACCTGTACCTCAAGGGTATCTGCAAAGCCCTCTCGGCGCACAACGAGCTGATAGTGGGGGCTTACCTTATCCATGCCGATAAGTACGCTTTCAATCTGAGACGGGAAAACATTAACTCCGCGGATTTTAAGCATATCGTCACTTCTGCCCTGAACCTTTTCCATGCGTGCGTGTGTTCTGCCGCATTTGCAGGTGTCGTAGGTGAGCTTTGTAATATCTCTTGTTCTGTAGCGAAGCAGGGGAATGCCCTCTTTGGTGAGGGTGGTTACAAGCAGTTCCCCGTATTCACCCTCTGCCTTAGGTTTAAGAGTTTCTGAATCTACAATTTCAGGCAGGAAGTAGTCTTCGTTAAAGTGGAGACCGCAGCGCTCACGGCATTCGCCGGAAACACCGGGACCGATAAGCTCGCTCATGCCGTAGTTATCAGTGGCAAAAAGACCCCAGCCTTTTTCAATTTGAGTTCTCATTTCCGGAGTGCAGCCCTCAGAGCCGAAAAGGCCTAATTTAAGCTTATAATCGCTCATTGGATATTCAAGCTTCTTTGCGGTTTCGCTCATATAGAGAGCATAAGAGGGAGTCGCAACGAGAGCCGTTGTGCCGAAATCACGCATAAACATAAGGGCTTTTTCAGTGTTGCCGCTGGAATTGGGAACAACTGTTGCACCGATTTTTTCAAGACCGTAGTGCAGACCTAAAGCACCGGTGAACATACCGTAGCCAAAAGATATTTGAACAATATCGTCGCTTGTGGCTCCTGCGGCGGTAACAATACGAGCCATGCAGTCGGACCATAAATCAAGGTCGTGCTTTGTGTAGCCTACAACCGTGGGCTTGCCCGTTGTGCCTGAGGAAGCGTGAATACGCACAATTTCTTTCATGGGCTTAGCGAAAAGACCGAAAGGATAGTTATCTCTCAGATCCGCCTTAGTGGTGGGAGGGATGTATTCAATATCCTTCAGCGATTTGATTTTTTCAGCCGTGACACCTGCTTCGTCCAGCTTTTTTGTGTAAAAGGGAACATTTTTGTAGCAGTAGTCTACAGTCCATTTGAGCCTTTCAAGCTGCAGCTCTTCAAGCTGCTTTCGGGGCATTGTTTCAATATCTTTTTGGAAAAACATGGGTATATTACTCCTTTTCGATAGTGCCTTCGTAGAAGAATCCGCTGTTTGCAGGGGCTTTCTTTTGAGTGAGTTCGCTGATTACCACGCAAACGAGCAGAGAAGATATCATAGCTATGCAGGCATAGGTGGGACCCTGACCTGCCAGCGAAACGACGGTTTCATTAGTTGAGCCGAACATAGTGATAACCTTGGCTGTTGCAGGAACAAGTGCAATGGCAAAGCCTGTGAGAATGCCGCACCATGCGCCTGCTTTGTTGAGGCGCTTATAGTACAGAGCCAGAACATAGGGAGCTAAGAAGGAGCCGGAAATAATGCCCCATGAGTAGCTCATCATGTCAAGAATAGGTGTATCTGTGTTTGCAACAATATAGGAAAGAACAATGAAAACTGCACAGAATATTTTGGTAAGCTTAGATGTTTTGCTTTCGCTCATGTTCTTTGCCTTAGCTCTTATAAGGTCGATAGAAAGGGTTGAGCAAGCTGTAAGGGTAACCGAGCAAAGGGTTGAAACAGAAGCGGAAATAAGAAGAACCATAACAATACCAAGGAGTATTGTGGGAAGATGTGCCGCCTTGAGCATATTGGGAACTATGTAGTCCTGAGCAGGCATTTCCGCATCCGTAAAGAAACTGTGGCAGAGAGAGCCGATTAAATATCCGCCGCCTGCAACGAGGAGAGCAAAAAATGTGGAAATGCTGATACCTCGTTTTGCCTGAGCATCATCCTTGATACCGAAATATTTCTGAACCATCTGCGGCAAGCCCCAAGTACCGAAGCTTGTCATGAGAACCGTTGCCAAAAGAGCTACCCATTCTTTAGCTTCAAGAGGAGCAAAGCCCCAATCGCTCTTTGCATATTCCATAATGCCTGCAACGCCGCCGACTTTGTCGCAGCGGATTACGAAGATAATAAGCATAGTGATGCCGAACATCATAACAATGCCCTGAACGAAGTCTGCCTTAGCCTGAACAAGGTAGCCGCCGAAGAGAAGAAGAACCAGCGAAACAACGGCAATAACTATCATGCAGATATTGACATCAACCTCAAGCAGTACATCTGCAACGCTTGCAAGACCCTTGTAAACAGAAGCTGAATAGGGAACGAGGAAGATAAAGATAACAATAGCAGCAAAGGTTTTCATAGCCTTTGAAGAATAGCGCTTTTCGAGGAAATCGGGCATAGTCTTGAGCTTGAGCCTTGAAGCCGCATCTCTTGTGCGCCTTGCAAGAACTCGCCAGGCAAGCCATGAGCCGAATACGCAGTTGCCAAGACCTGCCAATATGCCCCAAAGGCCGTATTTGAGGCCTGTGCCGCCTGCGTAGCCGACGAACATAACGGCAGAGAAATAAGCCGTGCCGTATGAAAGGGCGGAAAGCCATGCGCCTGCGTTTCTGCCGCCAACGGTGAAATCTGCAATGCTTTTAGATTTTCGTCCTTCAATGATACCTATGGCAAACATAATTACAATGTAAACTGCCAAGGTAATCCATAATCCTGCTTTTTCCATTGATAATACACCTCTTGCGTAAGTTTGGATTTTAACAATTTAAAGTTTCAACGCTTTTAATCGCTAAAATGTATTTTACGACAAAAAATGCGATTAGTCAATAGAATATGAAGTATTTATGTAATTAATATAAAAATATTTACGGATATTTAATAAGCTTTAAGTGTGTTTAAAGGACTGTCAAAGAAACAGTCCTTTATTGTTATTATTTTTACTTAGAAATAATTTTAATGTATCCCTTGATAATTTCCACACATTCATCATATGAAAGGCGGCTTGTATCTAAGGAGATGTGATAGTTCTTTGCGTTTTCCCAATCAGTTCCCGTGTAGTGGCGATAGTATTCACTGCGCTCCTTATCGGTTTTTGCAATGATTCTCTGAGCCTCTTTTTCGCTTATGCCGTACATTTCCACAACATTTTTAGTGGCGGTTTCCAAATCGGAAAAAATGAAAACACGAAGAACATCATCTCTGTCACGCAAAATATAGTCAGCACAGCGGCCTACGATAATTGCGGGCTCTTTGTCTGCAAGCTGTTTGATAATTTTTGCCTGATAGTTGAAGAGGTTTTGGTCGGAAACAAAATCGGAGCTGTCCGGGCTGATAAGCTCGCCCTTGTAGACGCCGCCTTTTCTCAAAAATGAGCCCTGAAGCTTTTCGTCAACCCTGCCAAAAAAGCGCTCGTTAATGCCGCTTTCTTCGCTTGCAAGGCGGATTAAATCCTTGTCGTAATACTTAATGCCCAGGTCTTCGGAAAGCATTTTACCGATTGTTCTGCCGCCGCTTCCGAATCCGCGTGATATGGTAATAATCTTTGCCATTTCGTTTCGCTCCTTATTCGCCCAAATAAGCCTTTTTAATTGACTCGTCTTTTATAAGGTCACTTGCGTTGCCGGAAAGAACAATATTGCCGGTTTCAAGAACATAAGCTCTGTCGGCAATTGCAAGAGCTTTTTTAGCGTTCTGCTCAACGAGGAGAACTGTTGTGCCGTCTTTGCGGATAGAGGTTATGATATCAAAAATTTCGCTTACGAGAATGGGGGAAAGACCCATTGACGGCTCATCCATAACGATGATTTTCGGGTTTGACATCAGGGCTCTGCCCATTGCGAGCATCTGCTGTTCGCCGCCGGAAAGAGTGCCTGCTATTTGGTTTTTACGCTCGGCAAGGCGAGGAAAACGCTCGTAGACCATTTGCATATCCTTTTCAATATTTGCCTTGTCCTTGCGGGTATATGCGCCGAGCTTGAGGTTGTCAAGAACGCTGAGGTGCTGGAATATTCTTCTGCCCTCCGGAACATGAGCCATGCCCATTTCAACAATCTTGTGGGCAGGAACTTTTGTCAGCTCCTTGCCGTTTAATTTGATTGAGCCGGATTTTGCAGGGATAAGACCGGTGAGTGCATGGAGAGTTGTTGTTTTGCCTGCGCCGTTTGCGCCGATTAGGGCAATAACCTCGCCCTCGTTAACCTCAAAGGATATGCCTTTAAGAGCTGTAATCATGCCGTAGTTGACGCAAAGGTCGTTTATTTCAAGTAAAGCCATTGTTATTTCCCCCTTATTCGCCAAGATATGCTGTGATAACTTCGGGGTTAGCAAGCACATCGCTTGTTTTGCCTCCGCAGAGAAGTTGGCCGAAGTTTAATACGGTTAGCTTTTCGCAGATAACCGAAACAAGGCTCATATCGTGCTCGATAAGCAGTATAGTCATATCGAAATTGTCACGGACAAAACGGATTGTTTCCATGAGCTCGGCTGTTTCGTGGGGATTCATGCCTGCCGCAGGCTCATCGAGGAGCAGGAGCTTCGGATTAGTTGCAAGAGCACGGGCAATTTCAAGCTTGCGCTGTTTGCCGTAGGGGAGACCTGAGGCAGGGAGAGCAGCTTCCTTATCGAGATCGAAAACCTTGAGCAGCTCCATTGCCTTTTTGTCCATTTCCTTCTCTTTTTTGAAGTAACGGGGGAGACGGAAAACACCCTCAAGCGTGGAATATTTGTATTGGCTGTGCAGGCCGGATTTAACATTGTCAAGAACACTCAAATCCTTGAAAAGGCGGATGTTCTGGAAAGTTCTTGCAATACCTGCACGGTTTATGTCTATTGTGTTTTTGCCTGTGATATTCTTGCCGTCCAGCATAATTGTGCCGGAGGTGGGCTTGTAAACTCCGGTGAGAAGATTGAAAAAGGTTGTTTTACCTGCGCCGTTAGGGCCGATAAGTCCGTAAAGCTCGCCCTTTTCAATTTTCATGCTCACTTCGTCAACTGCTCTTAAGCCACCGAAATTTATTGAGAGGCTTTTAACTTCAAGCATTGCCATTACTTAACCTCTCCTTTCTTCTCTTTAACGACCAAGCCTTTGAGCTTGCTCATGTATGCGGTAAGTTTTGATTTGAATTTAGTGTTTGCTGTGAGGAGCATCATTGCGATGAGTATTACTGCGTAGAACAGCATACGGTACTGACCGATTGTTTCACGAAGCAGTTCGGGGATAAGGGTTAGAACAACGGCTGCAATAACACTGCCGCGGATTGAGCCGATGCCGCCGAGAACAACGAAAACAAGAATGAGAATAGACATATTGTAGTCAAACTTAACTGCCTGAAGAGTTGCAAAGTTGTGTGAATAGATAACGCCTGCAACGCCGGCAAGGAAAGCTGTAAGACCGAAGGTGATGAGCTTGTATTTCGTTATGTTCAGGCCGATTGATTCAGCGGCTATTCTGTTATCTCTGATTGACATAACGGCACGGCCTGTGCGTGAATTGACAAAATTGTAAGCAATGATTACTGTGATAAAAAGAGCTATGAAAGCGATGATAAATGTAGAATCCTTAGGTGTGCCGTTGAGGCCGAGAGCGCCGTTTATAAGCACTTTGCCGTCGGGCGCAAGACCCATATCGCTTGCGCTGTCAAGTGAAGCGTGGAAGCCCTCGGAATCTTTGCCCAGGTAAAGGGCTCCGCAAATATTTTTGATAATTTCGCCGAAAGCAAGGGTAACCATCGCAAGATAGTCGCCTCGCAAACGGAGAACGGGAATACCGATTAGAATACCGAATATAGCGGCGCAAACACCGCCGATAAGTAACGCAAGAGGGAAGCGGATTGCCGATTCGGGAATAGCTTCTTGCATCAGGATTGAGAAAAGAGCGCCTGTATAAGCACCGATGCACATGAAGCCTGCCTGACCGAGGCTTAGCTCACCTAAAATACCGACCGTAAGGTTGAGGGAAACAGCAAGAATCGCATAAACGCAAAGGGGAACGAGAAGAGACTGAAGCATAAAGCTAATGCTTCCTGTTTCTACAAGAATCAGCGTAACTGCGAAAGCGGCAATCAGTATGCCGTAGGTTATGAAGCTCTGCTTTGTGTAGGGCTTTATAGTTTTAGTTTTGTTTTTCATATTTTCCAAGCCCCTTTCATCATACCTTTTCGTTTATCTTCTTGCCTAAAATACCTGTCGGCTTGAACATAAGAACAAGAATAAGAACACCGAAAACTATGGCGTCGGCAAGCTGAGTCGAAATATAAGCCTTGCCGAGAATTTCGATTACGCCTATGAGGATGCCGCCTATCATAGCACCGGGGATTGAGCCGATGCCGCCGAAAACTGCGGCAACAAAAGCCTTGATGCCGGGCATAGCGCCTGTTGTGTTTGAAAGAATGGGGTAAGCGGAGCAGAGCAGTGCGCCGGCGATTGCCGCAAGAGCTGAGCCTATGGCAAAGGTGAGCGAAATAGTGCGGTTGACATTGACACCCATGAGCTGAGCCGCGCCCTTATCCTCTGAAACAGCGAGCATAGCCTTGCCGCTCTTTGTCTTTTTGATAAACAGGGAGAGTGCTATAACGATAACGACGGAAACAACTATTGCGGTTGATGCTTCGCCTGAAATAACAATTTGTCCGTCAAAGAGCTTGATAACAGGTACATTTACAACAGAGGTGAAGTTAATCGGGTTTGCGCCGAAAATAACCAAAGCAATATTTTGCAGGAAGTAGCTTACGCCGATAGCCGTAATAAGAACAGCCAGTGATGTAGCTTTCCTGAGCGGCTTATAGGCAACTTTCTCTATTGTAATGCCGAGAATCGTACAGGCGACCATGGCTATAACCACTGCCAGCACAGGCGGAAGCCCTGCTTTCACAGATGTGAGATAAACAACATATGCACCGATCATAATAACATCGCCGTGTGCAAAGTTAAGCATTTTTGCAATACCGTAAACCATGGTGTAGCCAAGGGCAATAACCGCATATATGCTGCCAAGGCTTATACCGTTAATAAGGTTACTTAAAAAACCCATTATGTAACATCCCTTCTTGTATTCAGACAAAATCCGCCTAAATAAAATATAGAACATTATAGCATATTATTATTATGAAAAGCAATACAAAAATAAATAAAAAAAACCGAAGCGCCCTTTCGGACACTTCGGCGAAAATTATATTTGCTTAATTCATCTTGAGATTAAAGAGCTTTGTATGCGCCGTTCTCAATGATAACGGCTGCAGGGTCCTTAGAAACAGCACCCTCTGCATCCCATGTAAGGGGTGCGCCGGCACCTGTAAGGCCTGTGAATTCAAAGCCGTCAGCGCAGATAGCAACCTTGAGCTTGTCGCCGATTTCCTTAGCGGACATATCAGCAGTGATGCCCTCCTGCTCGATGAGCTTAGCGATGATTTTAACACCGTCGTAAGCGTCAGCTGCGAACTGGTTGGGAATTTCGTTGTTGTAAGCAGCCTTGTAAGCTGTTACGAAGCTCTGAGTAGCCTCATCCTGTGCGTCTGCTGCGAAAGGAGTAAGGAGCATAACGCCCTCTGCAAGTGCAGGGTCAAAGCCCTTAACGCCTAGAAGACCGTCAAGACCGTCGCAGCCGAAGAACTTGGGAGCGAAGTCAGCAGCCTGTGCAGCCTTGAGGATAAGAGCAGCTTCTGTGTAATATATGGGGAGGAACACAAGCTCTGCGCCGGCAGACTTGCAAGCCTGAATCTGAGCGGAGAAGTCTGTGTTGCCCTTTGTGAAGGCCTGCTCAGCTACAAGAGTGATGCCTCTGTTTGTACATTCAGCCTTGAAGGTGTTGTAGATACCTGTTGAGTAAGCATCAGATGAATCGTAGATAACAGCAATCTTGGAAGCGATGTTGTTTTCTGCAATGTACTGAGCTGAACGGGAACCCTGGTTGGAGTCTGTGAAGCAGATCTGGAAGCAGTTGTCGCCTGCCTTGATGATGTCATCACCGGAAGCGGAGGGAGTGAGCTGGAATATACCGTCAGCAGCTGTCTGGTTGACAACAGCAAGGCCTGAGCCTGTTGTTACTGTGCCGAGGAAGATCTGCATGCCCTGGTCCTTAAGGAAGTTGTAAGCGGAAGTTGCCTTGTCGCCTGTGTCAGCTTCGTCATCAGCTGCAATAATCTTGAGCATTGTGCCGTTGATGCCGCCTGCTTCGTTGATTTCCTTGGCAGCAAGCTCTGCAGCATTCTGAACTGCAAGACCGTATTGTGCAGTGCTGCCTGTGAGAGGACCGCTGATACCGATTACGATTTCTTTTGCGTCAGTTTTGTCATCGTTTGCATCGCTGCCGCAAGCTGCAAAACAAGTTGCAATCATAACAACAGCAAGAACGAGTGCGAGAATTTTCTTTACACTTTTCATGGTAGTATTACCTCCTAAAAATTATTCATTCTTCAATGAATTGTAATAAATATAGCACTATTGATATATCAAGTCAAGAAGTAATTTGTAAATTACAGGAGCAAGCCACTGTTTATATCATATGATTTAAGCTTACTGTTTATTGACATCAAATTACAATGGTTGTATAATATTTATCTGTAAAAATATTCATAATAAATTCCGCAAATCAAGCTGCCGAAGACCTTAAAAACGGCAACGAAACAGGAATACACAGGGGGATATAAGAATGGAAGAAAAGAAGACCGAAATCGGCCGAGGCAAACTGCTGGGTCAGCTGTTTATTTCCTTTGCCAAAATCGGCGTAATGACTTTCGGCGGCGGCCTTGCAATGCTGCCCATGCTGGAAAAGGAGCTTGTCGAGAACAAAAAATGGGTTACCCGTGAAGAAATTCTTGATTACTATGCTGTCGGTCAGTGCACGCCGGGCATTATTGCAGTAAACACTGCAACATTTGTCGGCTACAAAAAGTCCAAAATTTTGGGCAGTATAGTTGCAACTCTCGGAATGATTTTTCCGCCATTGGTGATTATTACCGTTATTGCCGCCGTGCTGTCGAATTTTGCGGATATTCCCGCAGTTCAGCACGCTTTTGCAGGCATCAGAATTGCCGTTTGCGCTCTCATTGCTTCGGCAACTGTCAAGCTTGCAAAGAGCAATGTAAAAAACCTCAAACAAATTATAATTGCAGTTGCGGCTTTTGTCGTGATTGCGGTTTTCGGCGCAAGCCCTGTTGTGGTTGTTGCAGCCTCTGCCGCAGCCGGACTTTTGCTTGGTAAATTCGGCAAAAAAGAGAATAAGGAGGGCGAAAACAAATGAGCACAATAGTAACTGTTTTAACCCTCTGCTATGAATTTTTTAAAACAGGTCTGCTCGCTGTAGGCGGCGGACTTGCAACAATCCCTTTCCTTTCGGCAATGTCCGCCGCTCATCCCGATTGGTTCAGTCAGGCTCAGCTTGCTGATATGATAGCCGTTGCCGAATCAACTCCCGGTCCCGTCGGTATCAATATGGCTACCTATGTGGGCTTTCGTGTTTTCGGTGTTCCCGGTGCAGTTCTTGCAACAATTTCTCTAGTTTTGCCATCGCTTATCGTAATCGTTACTATTGCAAAGGTTATGGATAAATATATGAGTAACAAATATTTGCAGTGGGCTTTCGGCGGTCTGCGCCCTGCAGTTACGGGCCTTATCGCCGCCGCAGGCTGGAGTGTAGTAGAGGTCACTCTGCTGGATTTGACAAGCTTTGATATTTCTCGCTTTTGGGAGAGCCTGAATATTCCTGCCATTGTTATTTTTGCGGTAGTGCTGTTCTTGGCAATGTTTAAAAAGACTAAAAAGCTGCACCCCATTGTGCTTATCGGCGGCTGTGCAGTGCTTGGAATATTACTCAAGCTATAATAAATGTAAAGGGTGATTCATATAACGGCGCAGTTAAATTCAACGGCAGAGCTTCCGTTGCTCCCCATATTTACGGCGTGAGCATAAATTCCCTATCAAATTAATTGTACATTTTTATACTTTCAATTTGAGCTAATTTTGTAAATCGTACCAATAGAAAACAGGATAATAAGGTTATATAATATTTAGGTTATTTTATATATTGGAGATTTTTTAATGGAACGCAGAGAAATTAGAAATATTGCAATTATCGCTCATGTTGACCACGGCAAAACCACCTTGGTTGATGAGCTTTTGAAGCAGAGCGGAACATTCCGAGAGAACGAGCAGGTTGATGAAAGAGTTATGGACTCCAACGACCTTGAAAAAGAGCGAGGAATCACTATTCTTTCAAAGAACACATCAATTCATTACAAGAATACGAAAATCAATATTGTAGATACTCCAGGCCACGCTGATTTCGGCGGTGAGGTCGAGCGAATCCTCATGATGGTTGACGGGGTTTTGCTCCTTGTTGATGCTTTCGAAGGCTGCATGCCTCAGACCCGCTTCGTTCTCAAAAAGGCATTGGGTTTGGGCAAAAAGGTTTTGGTTGTTGTCAATAAAATTGACCGCCCGGGTGCAAGACCCGAGCAGGTGCTGGACGAAGTTCTCGATTTGTTTATAGAGCTTGGTGCAGATGATGAGCAGATTGAGTTTCCCGTTGTCTATGCCAGCGCTCGTGACGGATATTCTTCCCTTGAATCCGATGTTAGGGAGGGCGATATGCGTCCGCTCCTGGATGCTATTCTTGAGAATATCGAGCCTCCTAAGGGCGATGTTGAAGCACCCCTTCAGATTCTCTTTTCATCTCTTGAGTATGATGATTATGTGGGCAGAATCGGCGTCGGCAGAGTTGAGCGAGGCTGCGTAAAGCGCAATCAGCAGGTTGTGCTCTGCAAAACCGATGGCAGCCAGAAAACAGAGCGTGTAACAAGGCTATATCAGTTTGAGGGACTTAAGCGAGTTGAGGTTGAGGAAGCTCAGGTTGGCGACCTTATCTGCGTGTCTGGTATTCCCGATATCAATATCGGCGAAACAGCCTGTGCAACGGACTGCATTGAGCCCTTGCCCTTTGTTAAGATTGACGAGCCGACAATTTCAATGAACTTTGTTGTTAACGACAGCCCCTTTGCAGGTCAAGAGGGCAAGTTTGTAACTTCCCGAAATATCCGTGACCGTCTTTTCAAAGAGGTTGAAACAAATGTAAGTATGCGAGTTGAAGAAACCGACTCCACAGATACTTTTAAAGTTTCCGGCAGAGGCGAGCTTCATCTTTCAATCCTTATCGAAACTATGCGCCGTCAGGGCTATGAATTTGCAGTATCACGCCCCAAGGTAATTCTTAAGGAAATCAACGGCGAAATCTACGAGCCTGTTGAGCTTCTTATTATCGAAGTGCCTGAGCAGTATGTGGGCGCAGTTATGGAAAAGCTCGGCTCACGCAAGGCAGAGCTTGAAAACATGGGAGTGCGTGACGGCGGCTCAACTCACCTTGAATTTAAGATTCCTTCAAGAGGCCTTATCGGCTACCGCTCCGAGTTTTTGACCGATACAAACGGCAACGGTATTATGAATCAGCTCTTCTCAGGTTATGAGCCTTATGCCGGCGATATTCAGACCCGTGAAAGAGGCTCTATTGTTGTCCACGAAACAGGCGAATCCACAGGCTACGGTCTTTTCAATACGCAGGACAGAGGCAGACTTTTCATCGGCCCCGGTGTGCCTGTTTATGAGGGCATGATAGTAGGCGAATGTGCAAAGAATGAGGATATTGTCTGCAATGTCTGCAAGAAAAAGCAGCTGACAAATACCCGTGCCGCAGGCAGTGACGATGCTTTGCGCCTTGTTCCTCCCTCAAACCTCAGCCTTGAGCAGTGCATGGAGTTCATTAAAGATGATGAGCTTCTTGAGGTTACTCCTCAGTCCCTGCGCCTGAGAAAGACTATTCTTTCAAAAGAATTGCGCCTTAAAAAGCAGTTTAGAAAATAAAATTAATGCTGTCGGTTTGCATAAGCAAATCGGCAGTTTTTTGTTTGATATATCAAATTGCAATGCCGAAAGAGCCACTTTGTACATAATTTTTTAAAAATCAAAAGCGAGCAAATACTATGAAAACAGGAGAAAACAGGAGAAAAACGGAGCTTGAGTTTGATAAATTGAAAAATTTAAAAATAAGTGTTGACATGGCTTGACGGTTGTGGTAGTATATTCAAGCAAAAAGAAAACAATATTCTGAATCGGAGGAAAAGTTATGTCAACTTATATGCCCAAAGCAGGCGAAATCAAACGCAGCTGGTATGTACTTGACGCAGCAGGCAAGCCTCTCGGTAAGGTAGCAGCTCAGGCCGCTGTTCTTCTTCGCGGCAAGCACAAGGCTATCTTCACACCGAATGTAGACTGCGGCGATCATGTAATCATCATAAACGCTGAAAAGGCAATTCTTACCGGCAACAAAATCAACCAGAAAATGTACTACCACCACACAGGTTACATCGGTAACATGAAGGAAGTTAAGTACAGCACCCTTATGAAGACTAAGCCCGAGTTTGCTATGCAGCTCGCAGTTAAGGGTATGATTCCCGATAACACACTTGGTCGTGCAGCATTTGGCCGTCTCCGCATCTACAAGGGCGCAGAGCACAAGCACGCAGCACAGAAGCCCGAAGAATGGGCTCTTTAATCGAAGGGAGGCAATAAATAATGTACGAAACTAATCCTTATTTTTACGGCACAGGCCGCAGAAAGCAGTCTGTAGCACGCGTACGCGTTTACGCAGGTACAGGTAAAATCACAATCAACGACCGTTCAATCGATGATTACTTCGGCCTTGATACACTTAAGCTCATCGTTCGCCAGCCCCTCGAGCTCACAGGCACAACTGAGAAGTTTGATATCGTTTGCCGTGTTAACGGCGGCGGCGTAACAGGCCAGGCAGGTGCAATCCGTCACGGTCTTTCCCGTGCTCTTCTTCAGTATGATGAGTCAGTTCGTCCCGTACTTAAGAAGGCAGGCTTCCTCACTCGTGACCCGAGAATGAAGGAAAGAAAGAAGTACGGTCTCAAAGGCGCTCGTCGTGCACCGCAGTTCTCCAAGAGATAATAAGCAGACTATAAAAAACCCCGAAAACAAGCTGTTTTTGGGGTTTTATTTTTGCCTAAAATCAGCATTTTATGTTTATTTGATGTTTATTGATGTAAAAACGCTATGTGATTTGATGTTCACATAGCGTTTTTATTATGCCTGTTTCAATTTAAATTCTAAAATATCAGCGGTTTTTCTTCTGCTTGAATCAAGTACATCAGCATATACGCTGGCAGTTACAGATACATCAGAGTGTCCAAGATGCTCTGATACGATTTTCAAATCAACTCCACTATTCAAAAGCAAAGTTGCGTTGCTATGCCGTAAACAATGCAATGTGAGAAAATCAAGTTTTGTACCGTTGACAAATCTTCTTAAAGAGGTGTTCAGACTGCTTCTATCTTTGTAGTTTCCGTTTGCTGAAGTAAATACCATTTCAGGGTGTGGGAAATCTTTAAGTGTCATTTGTAATTTTAGCTGATATTTGCGTTGTTCTCTGAATATGTCAGTAACAGTTGAACTCATTGCAATAACATAAAACGCTCCACAGAATTTTCTCTGCGGAGCATTTGTGTTTATTTAATGAAGTTGGTTTTGATTTTGTTTTCGGGGATATCACGCAGTTCATACTTCTCGTCTGTATGGCCGAGAATGATTGCACAGCAGGGGATCATTCCTTCGGGAAGATTGAGTTCTTTCAGAAGCTCCTCGTTATTGTTGAGAAATCTGACCGCACCCCATATGTGGCAGGAGCCTATGCCGAGTTCGGTAGCGGCGATTGCCATATTCTGAACAAGAATTGCAGCATTTGAGAAGTTTACATTAACGCTCTTAAGGTCGGTTGAGGGGATAAGCGATGAAACGAGAATAACAGTCGGTGCACCGTAGAAAGGTCTGTGTTCGGTCTGGCTTTCGCAGTAATCTTCCCACTTGTTTAGAAACTCACGGTTGCTGATGACCGTGATGTTCAGAGTGTCAAAAAGAGCTCTGCCGACAGGTGATGCATAAGCTGCTTTAAGAATTAGATTTAGTTCTGATTCTGTTATGTTTTCGCCGTTATATGTACGGATTGATTTTCGGCTGAAAAGATTATCAAAAGTATTCATGGTTTTTCTCCTTTGTTTCTGTATAGAATAATTATAATTCTGTCAAAATCCGATGTCAACATTCGCTTTGTTTTGGGTTAAAAAAACGGATTGTTATCAAATTTAGAACGAAAAGACTTTACAATTTGCGATTTTGTGGTATAATAACGGTATAAATTTTGCGATTTTGCGTAAAACGGCTTATATAAAAACTGCGATTTTGGAGTGGATGTTATGTTTAAGCGAAAAATCTATGACAAATTGTTAGAATGGAAGAAAGAATCTGACGGCAAAACGGCTCTTCTTATAGAAGGCGCAAGACGAATAGGAAAATCAACCGTTGCCGAAGAATTCGGAAAGAATGAATATGAAACATATATCCTTGTGGATTTTTCAACAGCATCAAAAACCGTGAGGGAATTGTTTGATGATGTTTCCGATCTTGACTATATTTTTCTTCAATTACAGCTGCAATATAAAAAGGATTTGATAGAAAGAAAATCGCTTATCATCTTCGATGAAGTTCAGCTTTGCCCCCAAGCCCGTCAGGCAATTAAATCACTTGTAAAAGATCGCAGATATGACTATATAGAAACCGGCTCACTTATATCAATCAAAAAGAATGTCAAAGATATTTTAATTCCGAGTGAGGAAAGAAGAATATCTATGTACCCTATGGACTACGAAGAATTCCGTTGGGCTCTCGGCGATACTACAACAATTCCTCTTATGGAAAAGTGCTTTCAGAGCAGCAAAGGCGTTGGAGAACAGCTTAACAGAAAGCTTATGCGTGATTTCAGACTGTATATGTTGGTTGGCGGAATGCCACAGGCGGTCAGCGAATATATAGAAACGAACAATTTCAGGAAAGTTGATGCCGTAAAGAGAGATATTCTGAAACTTTACACCGATGATTTTATGAAAATAGATCCGACGGGCAAAGCATCTATGCTTTTTGATGCTATTCCTGCGCAGTTGAATAAGAATGCCTCAAGGTATCAGGTATCAAGTGTCTTATCAGACGAAAGGGCAGAAGGACTGCTTGAACTTATCGCTGAAATGAAAGACTCAAAAACTGTTTTGGTGTCGTACCACGCAAATGATCCGAATGTGGGTCTCGCAAATAACAAAGACCTTACTAAATTCAAACTGTTCGTTTGCGATACCGGACTTTTCACAACTCTTATGTTTAAGGACAGCGATTTTACCGAGAACACAATTTATGAAAAGCTTTTAAATGACAATTTAAGTGCCAATCTCGGATATTTGTATGAAAATGTTGTAGCTCAGATTTTAACTGCTAACGGAAACGAGTTGTTTTATCATACAATAAAAAATGAAACTTCAAGGCACAATTATGAAGTAGATTTTTTGATAACTCGCAAAAACAAGATTTGTCCTATTGAGGTTAAATCATCAAATTACAGAACACACAAGTCAATAGATGCGTTTTGCGAGAAATATTCTTCGAGAGTATTATATAAGTATTTGATTTACACCAAAGATTTCAGCAAAGACACGGATATATTCTGTTTGCCTGTTTATTTTTGTCAATTCATTTGAGTTGCAGTGTTGATATTTGCCCTCAAAAAATGTCAATATTTTGTCAACAAGTCAGGGCATTGAAACTTTTGGGGGTCGGTTACCAACTGCGGTAAGTTACGGCAAATGCCTTGATATTGACTTTTTACCCGTTTGTCAATGTCAATTCGGGCGATTTTACAGGCTGCGGCAGGTTATGACAAGCTGAAACAATTTAGTTTCGGTAACCTTCAAGTCCTCAAAGAGATAATCACACAAACGTATATTATTTCAAACAGAATTCAACCCCAAAGGCTTCGGCTTTTGGGGTTTTCGTTTACAACAACTCCCACAAGGCTTTTGCCCTGTGGGGTTTTGTTGACTTTGAGTATTTTCAGTATTATAATTGTTTCATATGGT
The DNA here is from genome assembly GCA_949297075.1 of uncultured Oscillospiraceae bacterium. GTDB lineage: Bacteria > Bacillota > Clostridia > Oscillospirales > Acutalibacteraceae > UBA8612. The sequence goes on from CASFRX010000049.1 coordinate 33,513, forward strand.
GACAAAAAACAGATTGGTCTAAGTGTGCAGCGAAAATAAAAAGTGATAAATATATCTTTGATGTTCATTGGTATGAATACGACGGTATACAATATGAAACAAAGCTGAAATATCGTAAGGAGAGAAAACATGAAAATTAAGTATATAGGAGATAGCTTCGGTGTGGATTCACTTACAGACGGTAAAGTGTATGAAGCTACGGAAGAAAACGGTATGTATCGTGTCATTGACGACAGCGGAGAGGATTATCTATACTCAAAAGAAAATCCGGCTCCGTTAGATGGTAGTTCTCCCGGTGGTAAGTGGGAGATTATTGAAAAATAAAGTTATATGTTGAATTCAGACACTCTGCTTGTGCAGGGTGTCTTTTTTCATATCAAAATTTATCCGTACGGCACGGAACAAAACAACGCCGGCCGCGAATCGGAACAGACCGAATAACAAAGATGCGGAAGAAAGGACACAAAATGTTTGACTGGCTCAAAGCGATTCTCGGTGAAAGTTACACCGAAGAAATCGACAAGAAGGTAGCTGCCGAAATTGGCAAAAGCTTTGTTCCCAGAACGAATTTCAATGCCGTTAATGAGGCAAAGAAAGCATTTGAAGGTCAGATTGCGGACCGTGACAAGCAGCTTGAAAAACTCAAAAAGGTGGATGCGGAAGGCTTGCAGGCTGAAATTACTCGTTTGCAGGGTGAAAACAAAGCTGCAAAAGAAAAGTTTGATGCCGATATTGCTGCAGTTAAGCTCGATGCTGCTCTTGATGCTGCCATTAATGGTATTGTTAAAAATAATGCTAAAATCAACCACTATCTTTATAGGATGTGATTAACAATGAATTTTAATACGAGATTAAAAGAGTTGAGGTTATCTAGAAAAAGTTGTAAACATTAGAAAAAACGCATAATAGAACTCAAAGAGATAAATTGCTCTATCATATCTCCGGAAGCTTTAAAGTTTTCGGAGATTTTCTTTTTGTTGACTTTAAATTGTTGCAGTATTATAATTACCTTATATTATGCAAAGCGGAGGAAAAAATATGAACACATCAGTTAATAAGAAAATGTACGGGCTCGGAAGCAAGCGTTCCGAAATCCGGGAGCTTTTTGAATACGGCAAAAAGAGAATTGCCGAGGTAGGCGCCGAAAATGTTTTTGATTTCAGCATTGGCAACCCCAGCGTTGCCGCACCGGATTGCGTAAAGGAGGCTCTTGCCTCTCTTGTTCTTGAGGGCGATCCTGTTGCGCTTCACGGCTATACTTCCGCCCAAGGCGATGCGGCTGTTCGCAAGGCTTGCGCCGATTACATAACTGCAACTCACGGCACTGCTTGCGGTGCAGATGATTTTTATATGACCTGCGGCGCTGCTGCTTCTCTCACAATTTCTCTTAATGCGCTTTCTTGCGAGGACAATGAGGTTATTGTTTTTGCCCCTTATTTCCCCGAATATAAGGTTTTTATCAATCAGACAGGTATGAAGTGCGTTGAGGTCAAGTGCAGCGAAGAAGATTTTCAGATTGATTTTGCCGCCTTTGAAGCTGCTTTGAATGAAAACACAAAGGCTGTTATTATCAATTCTCCCAATAATCCGTCCGGTGCGGTTTTCTCTCAGGCAACTATCGAAAAGCTGGCTTGTATTCTCAACGCAGCAGAGCAGAAATACGGTCACAGCATTTTTATAATTGCCGATGAGCCTTACAGAGAGCTTGTTTACGATGCAGAAACCGTTGTTCCTTTTATTCCCAATTTCTACGATAACACAATCGTTTGCTATTCTTTCAGCAAATCCCTTTCCTTGCCCGGTGAACGCATAGGCTATGTTTTCGTTTCGCCCAAGGCTGCGGCGCATGATGAGGTCTATTTTGCTGTTTGCGGTGCAGGCCGTGCTCTCGGTTTCGTCTGTGCACCTGCTCTGTTCCAAAAAATTGTTCCCATGTGCATTGGCAAAACAGCCGACCTTTCCGTTTACAAAAAGAATCGAGATATTCTCTGCTCAGCTCTCACTCAGTATGGTTACAAGGTTGTTAAGCCTGACGGCGCATTTTATCTGTTTGTAAAGGCACTTGAGGAGGACTCTCACGCTTTCTGCGAAAAGGCAAAGGCACATGATTTGCTCATTGTTGCAAGCGATAGCTTTGGCTTCCCCGGCTATGCAAGAATTTCCTACTGCGTTTCAACCGAAATGATTGAGCGTTCTCTACCTGCTTTTGAAGCACTTGCAAAAGAGTATAAATAAGGATAAAACAAAAAAGCACAGCCGTTCTCGCTAAGAGAACGGCTGTGTGGATTTTTGCATAAAAATAGAAACTAACTTATAAATTTATGCTTCTTCTCTCATCTTTGCAAAGCAATCGCTGCAATAAACAGGGCGATCCTCACGGGGTCTGAAAGGCACTTTGCATTCTGCGCCGCATGATGCACAAACAGCGTCGAACAATTCACGCTCGGGCTTATTTGCGTTCTTGCGTGCGTCGCGGCAGGTCTTGCAGCGCTGAGGCTCGTTTTCAAAGCCCTTTGCAGCATAGAACTCCTGCTCGCCGGCTGTGAAAACGAATTCATTGCCGCATTCCTTACAGATGAGAGTTTTGTCTTCGTACATGTTGGCTACCTCGCTAAAATAAAATAATGATTTTTTACCCTGAACGGATTTGCACCGCTATCTTGCCGAGAAAGGCACGCTCTTTTGTTGAGCTACATGGGCACATTCAATCGTCAATCGCCGACTTGAGCTTGCGGCGTATGCGCTGCATTGCATTGTCGGTAGATTTGACGGATTTATCGGTTTTTTGCGCTATTTCTGCATAGCTGTCGCCCTGCAAATAGAGAAACAAAACCCTCTTTTCGTAGATAGAAAGCTTTGATGAAATAGCTGTGATTATGTTCTCTGCCTCGAAGGCAGCCTGAAACGCTTGACCGAGATCGCTTGAAGCTCCTTCAAGGGGAAGCTTTTGCATCAATGAGTCTGCTTTGCTGCGCTGTTTCAAGAGGTTTTTCATTCGGTTTAAGGCACAGGTGCAGGCAAAGGTCGAAAAGCTCGCACCGCTGCCGGGCTTAAAGGAATGAACTGCAGAGAGAAAACCCAACAGACCCTCCTGATAAAAATCCTGCTTGTCCTGTTCGGTTTGACCGAATTGGTATGCCTTGAGGTGGATAAAGCCGGAAACACGCTGAAGCAGCTCCTGCATGGCAACACCGGAAGAATCTTCCCTTGCCAGTATAACCAGTTCTTCATCGGGGGTAGAGGAATTGAAAGAAGATGCCATTTTTCAAAAAATACCTCTCTCCCTGAGTGTCAGTATTCTAATGATACTGTATATTTTTGCTTTTGTCAATAGATATTCTGCGGAATGACGAAAAATATTTATATAAAAGTTACAAAGTGAAAGGCCGCCTATGAATGTAGGCGACCTTTCGCGTTTTTTAGAATCAGTTTTTATCGGTAACCTTGTAATAAACGGTCTGAATATTGGTGTTTGTGTTTGTTACGGTGAGCACATTGTCCTCGATTGTAATGTTGTTTATATCGTTATAAGATAGGCTTCCGAAAGAATAAGTAAGGGTGAGCTGATTAAGCTCTCTGTCTACAGCGTATGTTCCGTCAATAGATACATTTCCGATTAAGGGGAGGTCTATTTTGCCGCTCATTGTTCCGTCATCGTTAAATGTATAGTAGAGAAGCTCGTTTTCCGTCTTCCATTCGCCGATAATCAGCTTTTCGGGGTTTGAAAGAACTGCGTAGTCATAAAGCTTCCAACCGCCGAAGCCTAAGCCTGCGATAACAACCAAGATAAGAAGTGCTGAGATTATTTTTTTCATAATAGCTACATCCTTTTCTGTGCTTAATCTGAATTATGGTGACCGTATCCGTATCCGTAACCACGACCGTATCCGTAGCCGTAGCCATAGCCGTATTTGTATTTGCTGTAAACGCCTCTTACGCCGCCGGAGGAAGCGTTGTTGTAAATGCAGCCGATAAGCTCTGCTTTGTTGGAGCTGATATCATCGAGAACGCTTTTAATGCGGTTGCAAGCGGCGAAATCTTCACGAACGACAAGTATAGCGGCATCTGCAAAATTTGAAAGAATGTTTGCATCGGCAACAACGGAAGCGGGCGCAGTGTCGATTATAATGTAATCAAATTCCTCTTTTGCCGCCTTGATAAGCTTGTACATCTGCTGAGAGGAAAGAATTTCAGTAGGCTCATCGTTAGCCTGTGTTGTTGCGAGAATAAAGAGCTTGTACTTTTCAACATATTTAATTGCGTCGCTGAGCTCTGTTTTGCCGCTTATGACACTGGCAAGGTCACATTCCGGGTTTACATTGAGATTCAAGAATTTGCATACAGCGGGCTTACGCATATCGGCGTCAATTACAAGAACCGATTTACCGTTTTGAGCAAGGCTGAGAGCGAGGTTCATAACAACTGTTGTTTTGCCTTCGTTTTCGTTTGCGCTGGTAACCATAATAACCTTATAGCGGTTTCTGTTGCAATAGGTTTCTATCTTGGTTCTTATAGCCTTATACGATTCAATAAAGGAGAAGCCTAAAGTCCTGTCAGTGATAAGCAAACGCCTAAGCTTGTTCTTATCCTTTTTGGCTTTAACACTGTTAACAGTGCCTATGAGGTTTGCCTCAAGCTTGAGCTGGATGTCTTCTGCAACCTGGACTGTATCGTGAACGGCGTTGGAGATAAATATGCCAATGAATGCGATAACAAAGCCGATAGCCGCTCCTACAATGGCGAAAAGCACATAGGAAGTCTGAGAGTCTTCCTTTTCAGGTCTGAACGGCTCTTCATACATTTTAAGCGTTGCGTTGGGATAAACGCTGTCTGTAATATCGCTGTAGCTTGAAGCTATGCCCATTGCAATTTCATAGGATTCATTTATTGAACCCGTTGTAACGCTGACTATAATAATGTTGGTGTCTGTCTGCGTGCTGACCTTGATTGAGTCTGCTACAGCGTCGCTTGTGATATTAAAGCTGCAGCTTTCGGCAACCTTTTGGCACATTGTGCGCCCCTGAAGAATATATTTAAAAGTGTTTGCCATCATGATAGAGCTGTTGATATCGCTGGCACTGCTGACTTCACTTGCTTCTTTGTTGTATACAGTGAAGCTGAGGTTTGAAGTATAGGTAGGCTCCGTTGTGATTGCGGCTATGCCAAAGCCTAATGCCGCCATAAGCACAACAGAAATAAAAATCAGCCACCATTTCTTTATAGCGGATTCTAAAAGCAATACAAGGTTGATTTCAACGCCCTTGGGTGCCGATGTGCTGTTTACATTTGCGTTCATATCCTATTTCCTTTCAACAATTTACTGTTATCATTCGTTTCTGTTTGTATTAAACTTGCGGTTTGTTCTTCTGATGCGCCGATGTCAAAGGCACATACAAACAAGAACAAAAGGCAGATAAAGGCCATAATGTAAACAGTTCTGTAAATAACAATGCTGTATTCGCTTACGATTAATACAGCCAAAATTGTAAGCATTGCTTTGGCAAAATTGTTTTGGAGAATTAATGCCGCTTTTGAAATCTTGGCTATTAAATAAACATAAAAACCGTAATATAGGCTGAAGCCTATAAGTCCGTTGTTTGCCAGCAATTCATAGTAGTTGTTATGAGCGTAAGTGTCTAACCCGATATAATTATTTAGCATGGAAGAAAAGTTAGCTGTGCCTATACCCAAAAGCGGATGCTCAAGGAAAAACTGCTTTGCATATGCGATATATTGGTTTCGTAAAAACAAGCTGTTGTCGCCTGAGTTGGTTTGAGCATATTCGAGCATAGATGCAAAACGAACTCCTATAGCGTTATACAGCGGCTCAATGTTAAGAACAGCATATGCAACGGCAGCTGTTAAACCGAGAATTACCAACATTCTAACCAGCAGTTTCCAGCTTCTGTCTTTGATAAATATTATGAGTACTATACCGCCTATGGCTGCCAGCATAGAACGCCGTGAGCCGGTTAGGGTAATAACTGCAAATTCGATTAAGAAAAATAGATAATATATACGCTTTTTTTGATAGTAAGCATAGTATAAGCATAAAATTATACACAGGCTGAGCAGCAGACCGATAATATTAACATTATTGCCGGTTGCCGATTGACCTAATCTGCCCGAAAACCAGGAGCTGACAGGCGTTGCGGCAAAGATAAACACCGCACAATATATGCCTGCCCAGCAGAATAGCTTTGCACAGCGTTTGAAGCCTTGCGGTGTTGCGTAGCTTTGTGCCATACAGAAGAAAACAACGAGTATCTGAATCATTCTGGTCATGGTTTCCAGTGCTTTTAGCGGATATTGCGCCCATAGGACTGAGGCAAGGGAAAGCAGCGTAAATGCAAGATACCACAGACAAACTGAGGGCAGTTTCAGCTTTCCGTCGTAATTCAGCCGAAAAAAAACTTTAACAGCCGTAAATGCAAGAAAGGCAAAAAAGGAAATCTTATACAGGTAATTGTCTTCGTTTTGTATGGTGAATGAAGTAATAAGCACTGCGAAAAAAGCCGCGTCGATAAAGTAATCAAGCTGCAGCTCGCCAAGCCGTATATTTAAAATTCTGTTCTTTACAGATAGCATAATATCCTCTTGTCAGCCGACTAAAAATACAGTGGGTAGTGTAGTTGGTGCTATTATTAACCACATATAGAGGCATTATATCATACAATTTTGATTTTGTATAGTTTTTATTAACAAAATATAGAATTTTGTAAAAAATCGGTTAACAAAAAGCATCTGCTAAGAAGTGCTTCGGTTTGATTGTGCTGATTTCATGCTGTGTGTGTTTAAAGCACATCGAAAAACACCTGTAACTTTACGATAAACTCCTTGATTTTGTCAAGAAGCCGACGACAAAAATTAGGGCTGTACTGATATTCTGCATTGTTGCCGTTGATTTCGGAAATTTCACCGGAATCGGAAACGGTAAGCACCATATAAGAAATATGAGCCGGCTCGTCTTCGTAAAGCAGTCCGATGTTGCCGTCGGAGAGCTCGGTTAAGCATGAGTAGGCGAAAAATCCGTCATTGATGTGATATGTTGAAATCCAATCAATATTGTTGCTTTCGCCGACCAATCCAAGCTTGACAATACCGTCGGCTCTTGCCTCGGTGTCTGAAGCGAATGAGCCGAGCACAACCTTTTTGCCGTCAATTTCTTTGGATGTGTTAATAAATGAGAGCATGCAGTTTCCGTTGGCACGAAGGTCAAGATCGGCTTTGAAGGCAGACCAGGAAATGCCGCCGTCCGTACTGTCTGCATAAGCTACAAAATCATATGCGTTGCGGGCAAACATACGAAGCGTTCCGTCAGGAAGCTCTACAATCTGTGATTCGCTTGTTTTTCTTAAAGCTGATTTGCATTTGGTTTCAGCTCCTCTGTGCCATGTTGCACCGTTGTTATCCGAATAAATTGTGCTGACATTTTCCCTGACACCGGCGTTATCGTAAACAGTAAAAATAATTCTCTCATTTCCGTCAACTTGATAAATGAAGCCTTTTCCGGGGCAGATGCCGAGAAAGCCTTCGTTGTCGTTCTTGACCTGACTTGACAGAATGACAGGCGCACTCCATGTTTTGCCGTTGTCATCGCTGTAACGAAGCCAAAGATAACAGGTCAAGTACACCGTAAGGTCAGCGTTTGTCGAAAATACGCTCTGCTGAACACGCACACCGTCAGAGCCTGTTTGATTGCAGTAAATCGCTTCACCATCCTTGTAAAGACGGTATTCAGAATCGACGGTATAAGCGGTTTTTTCTCCCGAAAGAGTCATAATCTGCGCAAAGCCGTTTTTAAAGTCTGAGATATAGAAGCTAAAATTCTTGAATGAAGAAATGTTGTCGCTGTCAGTGAGTGCAAGACGCTTCACTCCGTCGATTGTCACAAAGCCCGTGCCTGTTTTGACAGTCGGATAGCCACCGCCGGAAGGAAATACATCCGTAATAAGGAATATTCTTCCTGTTTGCTTCGACTGGATAACAGCAGGGTCGATAAATGAAGCACTGTTAATGTCGGTTTTACCGTCGGCGCAGTCGTCAAAATGATTAGGGATTGCATATTCCCAAGCTGTGTAGCCGTCTTTTGAAACTGCAACAACGGTGTCGATATTTTGCGGCGAGTCAGAGCCGTGATTGTAGCGAAGGTCGGCGGCTGCAAGAACAGAGCCGTCATTGAGCGTTAGAAGAGCCGGAATACGAAACTTTTCACAGCCGAGAATTCCTGCGTCAAAGGGCTGCTCGTATACTGTAACGGTGTCCGCAGCGAATGTCGGAACACACAAAACGGACGGCAGCATAGCCATGGAAAAAAGAACGGATAATATTTTTTTCAATGTAATCATCTCCCTCAGAAAGTAACTGATTATATTTTAACAGCTTTAGTTGTTTTCGTCAATATAAAAAAGCACGCCTGCACGGTTAGCCATGCAGGCGTGCTCGCCGTAGGTATAGACTAAGTTAACCAAAGATTAATCAGTGATTAATTTAGCAACCGCAGCCGCAGCCGCCGGAGCTGCTGGGGCAACCGCAGCCGCAGCCGCAGTCGCTTCCGTTGCCGTTGCCGCCGCAGCAGCAAAGGAGAAGGATGAGGATGATGATCCAAGAGCAGTTATTGCTTGAGAAACCGCAACCCATAGTCTGTTTCCTCCTTTCAGTTAGCGCCGAGGAGAAGCTTGCTGATTATGTTTCCCTTGGCTATACCCCATACTATGAGGGAAAGGCAAAATGGGTTACAGCTTTTTGAAAATTATTTTTGATTTGATTTTTCGGCGCATATGCAGGCAAGGGCAAGAAAGAACATGAGCAGAGGGAAAGCCGTGCTGAAAGCGAAGCCCATTTTTATATCTGAGCCGAAAGCAGAAGAAATTTGACCTGCCAAGGCGGGGCCTAAGGTGCAGCCGCTGTCGCCGCCGAGGGCGAAAAGAGCGAACATGGCTGTTCCGCCAAGAGGCATGGCTTTTGCGCCGAGGCTATATGTTCCCGGCCACATTATGCCTACGGAAAAGCCGCAAAGCGCACATCCCATAAAAGCGATAAGAGGAACGGGAGAAAATGCGGCAATCAGATAAGATAAAACGCACAGCGCCGCACTTATTGCCATAAAACTGCTCAGGCGTATTTTTTCACCGAATTTGCCGTAAAAAACACGGGATATTCCCATGAACAGAGCGAACATACAGGGGCCGAGTAAATCGCCTAAAGCCTTACTTACCTTTAATCCGCTTTCCGCAAAAGCGGACGCCCATTGGCTCATTGCAAGCTCAGCCGCACCTGCACAAAGCATCATAAGCATGAAAATCCAGAACATTTTTTGCTTGAGAAGTTTTCTTGTTCCGCCTTTTTCCTCTTTCGGGAGCGTGTTTATCGGAACTCTCATATATAGAAAAGCGTTAACAAAGGGTATGACAGCCCAAAATACAACTAAGAAGCGCCAAGAGCTGATTCCTGCAACTTTAAACACAAGAGTTGAAATCAGCACAACTGCCATCTGTCCCCAGCAGTAAAACGAATGAAGCAGACTCATTGCGCCTGCCTTGTTGTCGTTGGGACAGGCTTCTATAATCGGGCTGACTACAACCTCTATTGTGCCGCCGCCTATAGCGCTTGTAACGGTAGCAACAAGCAAGCCGGCGAAAGGCGGAAGAGCAAATGGGAGCACAGCTAAAAGCACCAAGCCTGCGGCGCAGAAAAAGTGTGCCGTAACAACACAGCGCCTGTAGCCTATTCTGTCGGCAAAGCGTGAGCAAAGTATATCGACCAAAAGCTGAGTGCCGAAATTCGCCGTAATGAGCAGGCTGAGCTGAGACAGAGTTATGCCGAATTCCTCCTGGAACAGAATGAAAAGCAGGGGATAAAAATTATTTACAATAGCCTGTGATATATAGCCTATATAACAGCTGATTACAGTACCTTTGAAATTGCTTTTTTGCATTTGTTTTTACCTTTCCGAATAACTTGAATGTAATTATAATATTTTTACGAAATGAATTCAAGGCTTTTATTGTTTTTGGCGTATTAATTTGGTATAATGGTTATCAATGAACTCAAGGAGAAGAGTAATGATAAAGAAAATTTTACCGAGCTTTACTTTGGAAAAGCTGATTCAGCGGTTTATTGCCGCATGGTGCATTGTAAATACTTTCAGTGCAGTTACATCGCTCATACCTTTTACGGATATAAGCTTCACCTTTAATCTTAGTCTGGGACTGTGGGCAGTGCTGATTGCGCTGGTCTTTTTGTCTCTCAGTTTCTTGGATATGTTGCTCGCATCTTTTCCGTTTACCCCATGGAGCTTTGCGGTAAGCTTCGGAATATATGCCTGCTACACTCTTTTAACTGAGAACGATTTTTGGTATTGCATGAGCCTTGTAGTCCTTGCGGCAATAGCCATGAACTTCCTGTTTAAAGACGATAAACTACAGCTGTGTAAAATCAAAATCGGCAAAAAATCAACGGTTGTTATTGCGGCTGTGTGCGGTGTGCTGATTTGCGGCTTTATTGCCGCTATCGGCTGTTTGCGCTATGCAACTTACAGCTCGCCTAATTTCGATTTTGGCATATGGTGCAATATGTTCTACCATATGAAAGAAGAATTTTTGCCCATTGTTTCAAGCGAACGGGACAGGCTTCTTTCCCATTTTGCCGTTCATATTTCACCGATTTATTATCTTATTTTACCCTTTTATTTGGTTTTTCCTTCGCCTTATACTCTGCAAATCGCTCAGGCAGTTGCCGTTGCAAGCGGCGTTATTCCCGTTTATCTTCTTGCAAGGCACAAGGGGCTTTCAAACAAGTTCACTGCGGTTTTCAGTATTGCTTATGGATTTAACACCGTCCTCATCAGCGGCATAGGCTACGATATGCACGAAAACTGCTTTATGGTGCCGTTACTGCTCTGGCTGTTTTACTTTTTTGAAAAAGAGAAATATCCTCTCATGTATCTTTCCGCCCTTGGGGTCTGCTTTGTTAAAGAGGATGCGGCTATTTTCGTAATCTTTTTCGGAATTTACGCTTTCTTATCACGCAAGAAATATTTGCACGGCGTTTTGATGGCGGCTATGGGTGCGGTTTATTTTGTCGGCGCAGTATATCTTATCAATACTTTTGGCGACGGCGTTTTGGCCTCCCGTTTTGATAATTATATGTATGAGGATGAGGGCTTGCTCGGCATGGCGAAAATTATTCTCACCAACCCCGCCTATGTTTTCACTCAAACGCTCAGCTCGGAAAAGATAATATACCTCTTGAAGCTTCTTTTGCCTCTCGGATTTTTGCCTTTGGCAACTCGAAAGGTTTCCCATTTTATTCTGCTTTTGCCCTTTATGCTCATCAATTTGATGACCGACTACACCTACCAATTCGATATCAATTTTCAATACTCGTTCGGCCCTGCGGCATGCCTGATTTATCTTGCCTTAATAAATGCCTCGGATTTAAAGGACAGATCAAAGCGATATATGGTTTGTTTGGCGGCTGTGGCTTCGATTATGCTGTTCCTGCCAACTGCAGGCAGCAAGATAGCTTATTTAACCGAGCGTTACGAAGCGGGTCAGTATGAGTTAAGTGTTTTCAACGAAGCTCTTGATAGCATACCCGAAGAAGCTTCCGTAAAGGCAAGCACATTCTTTGTTCCCCACATAGCGGACAGAAACGAGATTTATGAAATTACCTCGCAAAATGAAACGGATTTTGCCGTTTTTGATATGCGTGCGTCCCTGATAGACGAAACGACAACTCTCAGGGAAGAGTATTTTGCCAAGGGCTATACTGTGGAATTGGAGGAAGAGGGATATATTCTTATTCTGAAAAATCCCAACTCAACATTCAAACTGACAAAATGAAGGAGCTTTAGAAATGAATAACAGCTTTTTTGCCATGTTTTCACGCATGAAATATATAGACCGTTGGGCGCTCATGCGCAACACACGCAAGGAGAATTTGAGCGAGCACAGCCTGGAGGTTGCGGCAATAGCTCATGCCCTTGCCGTTATTTCAAACGAGAAATGCGGCTCTGGGCTCAATGCGGAGCGTGCGGCTTTGCTTGGCATATACCACGATATGCCGGAAATTATAACAGGTGATATGCCTACTCCCATTAAATACGGCAATCCCGACCTGAAAGCGGCTTACAAAGCTGTTGAGCGTGAAACGGCAGAGCATCTTGTTTCCCTGTTGCCTGAATATATGCAAGAAACATACAAGGGCTTTTTTGTGAAAGACGAGGAGGATAAAGAGCTTTGGAGAGCTGTTAAGGCGGCTGATAAAATTTCCGCCTTTATAAAGTGCATTGAAGAGGGCAAGGCAGGCAACAGCGAATTTGACGGCGCAAAAAAATCCATAACCGAGCTAATAGAAAAGCTTGATTATGAGCCGGCAACAATATTTATCAGTGAGTTTATCGAAGCATACAGCTGTAATTTAGACGAATTACAGAGCTGAAAAAACAGATGCTTGAATCCGTTGGGGTTTCGAGCATCTGTTTAGTTTTTGTCATGATATTGAGGCTTGCTCTAAAATCTTCTTTGCCGTTCGCCTTTTAATAATCAGGAAGCATATAAAGTGAACTGCACAGCAGAGGAACCATGAAATAGTATATGCGATGTAGAGAGTTTCAAGAGTAGGAGAAGCACGGAAAGCTGTGTAAATCCACATAACTCTGAAAACGCATGAGCCGAAAACGGAAACGATCATAGGCAGTGTGGAGCAGTTCATACCTCTGAGCATACCGACTAAAACTTCCATCACGCCGCACAGGAAATAGGGCAGGCATATATATTTGAGCCTAATTAAGCCGTAGGGGATAATCGCAGGCTCGTCTGAATAAATTTTCAGCAGAGATTCACCTGCAAAAAACGAGATGCTTCCCATTGCTAAACCGACTGCGGTAACCGTCAACAGCGTTACAACGGTAACTCTGTTTATGCGGTTGATTTTTTTTGCGCCCACATTCTGGCTCGTGAAGGTAACAGAGGCTTGAGAGATTGCGTTCATTGAGGTGTAGGTGAAGCCCTCTATGTTGGCTGCGGCGGCGTTTGCGGCCATAACCGTTGAGCCGAAGGAATTTATTGAGGACTGAATGAGCACATTTGAGACAGAGAACAGAGAGCCTTGTATGCCTGCAGGCAAGCCCACCTTTGCCATATCAACTACAAATTCTTTTTTGAATTTTATGGATTTAATATCGAGATGACAGCAGTTTTCAAGCTTTAGCAGGCAGATTACCACAAGCACCGCCGAAATATACTGCGATGTTATTGTTGCAAGGGCAACGCCTGCAACATCCATGTGAAAAGCGCAGACGAAAACAAGATTGAGCAAAATATTTATTATGCCTGAGATAGTTAGAAAATACAGCGGACGCATGGTGTCTCCCATGGCTCTGAGTATTGCACTGCCGAAATTGTAGACCATCAGCGCAGGCATACCCAAAAAATAAATTCGCATATAGAGGGCAGAAAGGTCAATAACATCGGAGGGTGTATCCATAAGCGTCAGAAAGGCTTTGGAAAAAGCAACACCTATAACAAGCGTAGCAGCTCCCGAAACAAGGCTTATTGCCGTCGCTGTGTGTACTGCGTCGTGGGCGCGTTTGAAATCGTGTGCGCCGATATGCTTTGCAACTACTACGCTTGCGCCTATGCTCAAGCCTATAAACAGGTTTATCATAAGGTTGGTAAGGGAGCCTGTTGAGCCTACTGCGGCAAGGGACTCCTTGCCTGCAAATCTGCCGACTACGGCAACATCAGCTGCGTTGTAGAGCAGCTGCAATATGCCGGAGAGTATCAGCGGCAGGGAAAAACGCAACACCTTGCCCAAAAGCGGGCCGTTGCACATATCAATTTCATGCTTGTTTCGTTTCATAGCTTTACTTCCTGCGATAAGTTCTTATATAAAAATCGGTTTGTGTTTCAAGGCTTTCAATCGCCTTGAGCTTTTCTTTGTCTGAGGCAGAGGTGTGATAATAATATGGCGTCATTCTGAACAGAGAATCAATATTTTCTTGGCAGTCAAGCTTTATATTTGCGGTGATGTTTTGAGCTTTTTCTGTTTCAAAGCCCTCAATTTCTGGTGCAGCTTCTTCGTTTTCGTAGGGCGAATCGTATAGCTTTGCTTTCATTTCAAATAAATGCCGCTTGCCGGGGCAAACGCTGATAAGCAGACCGCCGGGCTTGATTACTCTTGCAAATTCTTTTTCACAGAAAGGTGCGAAAAGGTGAAAGGCAAGGTCTATGCTCCCGTCGAAAATCGGGATATCAGCCATATTAGCAACAAAAAAATGCGCTCCGCTTTTGCGCTTTGCCGCAAGACGCACCATTTCTTTGGAGATATCGAAGCCGTAAATCTCGGCGGAAACTTTTTCTTTTATAAATGCTGTGTAGTAGCCCTCTCCGCAGCAAATATCAAGCACGGTTTCGGGTGAGTTTGATTTGGCAATTTCGGCAAGCCCTTGTGCAAGAGGGCTGAAATATCCTTTGTCCAAAAAGCTTTTGCGGCTTTTTGCCATGTCCTTGTTGTCGCCTATAAGTGCGCCGGCTTTGCTTCCCGTCAAAAGGTTGACATAACCCTCTTTGGCTATGTCAAAGCAGTGGCGGTTTTCGCATTGAAGCGCATTGCTGTTTAATTTGAGCTGACCCCTACAGACGGGGCACAATAAATGGTTCATATTATTCTCTCTTAACACCTTATTGGATTCATTATAATACTGTGACTGCAGTTAGTCAATAAAACTGATAACTGATACTTGAAATTTTTTCGTTTAAAGCTTAAAATAGAAAGGGAATTACGGTTTACCGCAAAGGGAGATGTTTTAATGAAAAGAATAATAAGCATTATGTTGTGCATTTTTGCTTTGGCGGCTTTGGCACTGCCGGCCATGGCGGCTAATACGGTGGCTGAAGTTGATGCGCCTTACGGCGTGCAATATAAAGTTAACGGAGACGGCATTTCGGAGCGCATAACAATCAGCTGTATGCTAACCGATAAATTGGCTGAGCTGACAGGCGACCCTCAGGTGCTGGAAAGCTACGGCATTACCTATGCTTTTGGCTATATACAGCTTGATTACCGCATTGACGGCGGAGCTTGGCAATATGCTAAGGAGTGGGATACCGCTCCCGATTCTTCTTTTTACGGTGCGGCGCTCAACAGAGGCGAAACCGTAAAGACCTTAGATTTGCTTTACCTGACCAATGAAACCGCAATGGAAGCCTGCGGAGCTTTGGCAATCAGAACCGAGGACGGCAAAAAGCTTTTTGACCTTGAAAACCATAGCTTGGAATTTCGTCTGCGTGTGTCCTATGGCTATACTAATACAGATAATTATGTTGTAAATTCAAAGTGGACTGAGCCGATTAAGGTCGAAAGAGATGTAAAGGCGGAAGAATTACCCACGGAATTTGAAGCGCCTATTGTATCGGACCTTAAGGTAGAGTTTCTTGAAGAAGACCAAATGCCGTATCTGACTTTTAAAATTAAAACTCCCGAAAGCATTAAAAAGGCTCAAACTCTTTATTCCACTCAGATTTTAACAGGCTTTTCCCTTCAGTGCTTTGCCGATACAGGCGATGGCTATGAGCAGGTAAGCCTGAACACGGGAAGCAGCTTCTATTCAAACGAAACCAAAAGCATATATCTCAGCGGCTCTGAATTTGACGATGAAAAAAGAGTTAAGGTTAAGCTGAAATATATGATTTATGATGCGGACGAAAATGTTCTCTATTCGGAAGAAACCGAGCCTATGACTGTTGTGACTCCTCGATGGGAAGAGGGAAAGGGCATACTCCACGCTAAATGCACAACCTGCGGCGTTTGCCGCCCGATTTT
This sequence comes from uncultured Oscillospiraceae bacterium, assembly GCA_949297075.1. Classification (GTDB taxonomy): domain Bacteria; phylum Bacillota; class Clostridia; order Oscillospirales; family Acutalibacteraceae; genus UBA8612. The sequence goes on from CASFRX010000049.1 coordinate 49,341, forward strand.
TGGCGTTTGTATGTTCATTGCTTTCGGTGTAGCTGCTGTTGTGATTGTTGTGGCGGCGGTTATCATTAAAATGCAGGTGGATAAAGCTAAGCGCCGCAAAGAAGAGCAGGAGGCTGAACGCAGACGCAAAATAGAGGAAGAAAAGGCCGCTTACAATGCACTCAAGCAGGCTAAAAAAGAGAAAAACAAGAAAAAGCAATAATTTTACCTTGCCGTTTCGGGTTTTTAAAGACTTGAAACGGCATTTTTTGCGAATTTTGGCTTTCTATTGTTGTAAAGTCAAATAACTTTACAAAACAATATAATGTCTCTCGAAAACCTAAAAATCGGTAAATTTTTGTTAATCCTTGATATATCAACGAAAAATCAGGCTGAATTATTTAAAGTTTATTACAAATATCATTGAAGTAAAGCAATAACACTTTACAATAAGCTGAGGAATAAACACAGCATTTTGATACTTTGCTTAAAACTCAAAAATGCGGTAAATCCTACAAAAATATTGACTAACTATGAAAATATATATATAATGATAGGCAGTACAGTTTACAACTATTTAGGCTGGTTGAAGAATTTTTGGATGAATATAACACAAGACGATAAGCAGGAGGCTAAGCCTGAACAATGGCTGAAAACATAGTAATAATCGGCGCAGGCGCCGCAGGAATGATGGCTGCAATTCAGGCGGCACGCCTTGGTAAAAAAGTAACGCTTCTTGAGCGTAACGACAGACCGGGCAGAAAAATTATTATAACAGGCAAAGGCCGCTGTAATGTTACAAACGCAGTTAACCTTTTGAATGAGCTCATTTCCGCAGTGCCCGTAAACGGTAGGTTTTTATACAGTGCATTTTCTAACTTCATGCCTCAGGATACAATGGATTTCTTCGAGCAGGAGGGCGTTGCCCTTAAAATAGAGAGAGGCAACAGAGTTTTTCCCGTTTCCGATTCATCAATGGATATTGTTGATGCTCTTCACAATGCCGCAAAAAAAGCAGGCGTTGCTTTCAAAAAAGGCAGGGTAGTTGATTTGGTGATTGAGGATGGCGCAGTTACAGGTGTGGTTACAGAGGAAGGAGAAGCTGTCAGCGCTTCAAGTGTGCTTGTTGCAACAGGCGGTAAATCCTATCCCGGCACAGGCTCAACGGGTGACGGTTATATGCTTGCACAAAAGGCAGGGCATACAGTAACCGAGCTTAAACCCTCTCTTGTTCCTCTTGAAATTCACGAGGGTTTTTGCTCTCAGCTTCAGGGGCTTTCCCTGCGTAATGTTGCAATTAAGGTTGAGGACACTTCAAAATGCAGAATAGTTTACGAGGATTTCGGAGAAATGCTCTTTACCCATTTCGGAGTATCGGGTCCGCTTATTCTCAGCGCAAGCTCACATATGCGTGATATGGAAAGGGAAAAATATGTTATCCATATTGATTTGAAGCCGGCTCTCAGCCACGAACAGCTTGATAAGCGCATTGTGCGTGATTTCACGGAAAACGCAAATAAAGATTATGTTAATTCCTTGAGCTTGCTTTTGCCGCGCAAGTTAATTCCCGTTGCGGCCAAGCTCACGGATATCAAGGCTTCCACAAAGACAAACCAGATTACCCGTGAACAGCGTGCAGGGCTTGTGGAATGGCTCAAGGATTTCAAGGTTACTGTTACGGATTTCAGACCCATTGAGGAAGCTATTGTCACCTCAGGCGGCGTCAAGGTCAGCGAGGTTGACCCGAAAACCATGCAGTCCAAATTTGTAAAGGGATTATACTTTGCAGGCGAAGTTTTAGATGTTGATGCTTATACCGGCGGCTTTAATCTGCAAATTGCCTTTTCTACAGGCTATGCGGCCGGTGTAAATATGTAATAATCAAATGATAGGGTGAAAAGCGAATGATTAACATTGCAATCGACGGTCCTGCCGGCGCAGGCAAAAGCACTATCGCAAGGAAGCTTGCGTCAAATTTGGGCTACATTTATGTTGATACCGGCGCTCTTTACCGAGCTGTGGGCGTTAACGCAATGCGCAGCGGCGCCGATACTAAAATCGCCGAGCAGGTAACTGCAACGCTTAACTCAGCCAAGGTCAGCCTTCGCTTTATTGAGGGTGAACAGAGGGTGTTTTTAGGTGAGGAAGATGTTTCCCTTGCCATTCGGACTCCCGAAGCTTCAATGGCGGCTTCAAATGTCTCTGCAATTCCTGCTGTGCGTGAGTTTTTGTTTGATTTGCAGCGCAATATTGCAAAGGAAAATAACTGCATTATGGACGGCAGAGATATAGGAACTGTAGTTCTGCCCGATGCTCAGGTTAAGGTGTTCCTCACTGCTTCGGCTCAAGTCAGAGCAAAACGCAGATATGATGAGCTTATTGCAAAGGGCATGGAGGCCGATTATAATCAAGTGCTTGAAGAAATGATACAGCGTGATTACCAAGATAGCCACCGCGCCATAGCTCCCCTTAAGCAGGCTGACGATGCAACCCTTGTTGATACATCGGATATGAATCTTGAACAGGTGCTTTCGGCACTTGAATCTATTGTTAAGGAGAAGATATAAAATGGCTTTTGATTATTCCGTAACCCGAGACAGAAAGTTTTGTAAATTTGCCAGAATTCCGGGTCGGCTTTATCTGCATTCATATCTCAGAATTAAAAGCGTAGGTTTAGAAAATGTTCCCAAAGAAGGCGCATTTATTGTAGCCTGCAACCATATTAACTATGTAGACCCGGCTCTCCTCCTTGCAAAATGCCCCCGTCCCATTCACTTTATGGCTAAGGCAGAGGCGTTTAAAAATAAGATTGCTGCATGGGCTTTGACTCATTGCAACGCATTCCCCGTGAGCCGAGGCAGAAGTGATAAATCTTCCATTGAATATGCGATTAAGCTTATCAATGAAGGCAAGGTTATCGGCATATTCCCTGAGGGCACACGCTCAAAGGATTTAAAGCCCCATGAGGCGAAAGCAGGCATATCTCTCATTGCAAAGCAGACTAAGGCGGATATTCTGCCCTGCTCCATATATTGTGAAAAGAAAAAAGGCTTCCGGCGCAAGGTCACCATCCGTTACGGCGAGCTTATTAAGTATGAAGACCTCGGCATTACCGAGGAGGGCAGCACAAGAGAGCTGAGAGAAGCCGCAAAAAAGGTCATGGATAAAATCGTTGACCTTTGGGAGGAAGGACATTGCGAATAACTCTTGCCAAAACAGCGGGCTTTTGCTTTGGCGTAGACAGAGCGGTGGAGCTTGTTTATTCCCTGCTCGGTCAGGGGAAAAAGGTTTGCACCTTAGGTCCGCTAATCCACAATCCTCAGGTTATATCCGATTTGGAGCAAAAGGGTACACGCATTATAGATGTTCCGTCGGCGGCGGCTCAGGATGAAACCCTTGTTGTCCGTGCTCACGGTGTAACTGCAGCAGTTGAGAACGAGATAGAGCAAATGGGGCTTGAGTTTTGCAACGCAACTTGCCCCTTTGTTAAAAAAATACACAAAATCGTTTCCGAAAAGCCGGATGAAAATTCAGTTGTGCTCATTGCAGGGGATTCAAGGCATCCCGAAGTGCAGGGCATAGTGGGTCACTGCAAATGTGAAAGCATAGTTTTCGGCAGCTTAGAGGAATTGGAAAATATTGTAAAAAACCGTTCCGATTTGCACGAAAAAAGGATTTTATTCGTTGCACAAACAACTTTCAGCACAAAAGAATGGAATTTGTGTGAAAAAAAGATTAAAAAACTCTATACAAATCCGATTATTTTTGATACAATATGCTCGGCAACGCATGAAAGGCAAAAGGAAGCCTACGAGCTTTCTCTCGTCAGCGATGCAATGGTTATTGTCGGCGGCCGTCAAAGCTCAAACACGGCAAAACTTCAAGCTGTGTGCGAACCCAACTGCAAAACCTACCTTGTGGAAAACGCAAGCGAGGCGGCGCAGATTGATTTTACAGGCTGCAGCAATGTTGGCGTTACTGCAGGGGCGTCTACCCCTGCCGGTATAATAAAGGAGGTACTACAAACCATGTCTGAAAACACAAACGAAGCAAAAGTTCAGTCTGAGATTGACGCTCTCCAGGCTGAGGTTGAGCAGGTACTTAACCCCGCTCAGGAGGCAGTTGGTCAGGATTCGGCAAAAGCCGAAGAAGCTGCTATTGAGGAGGCCCCCAAGAAGTCATTTGATGAAATGACCTTCCAGGAAGCTCTTGAGGAATCCCTGAAAAGCATGAGCACCGACCAAAAGGTTCGTGGTATCGTTGTTGGCATTTCACCGAGTGAGATTCAGGTAGATATTGGCCGCAAGCAGACCGGCTATGTTCCCATCGATGAATATAGCAACGATCCTACGGCAGACCCTGCTAAGGAGCTCAAAATCGGTGACGAAATTGATCTTATCATCATGAAAACAAACGACGCAGAGGGTACAATGATGCTTTCAAAGCGCCGTTTCGACGCTACAAAGGCTTGGGCTGATATTTGTGCGGCAGAAGAGAGCGGCGAAGTTCTCGAAGGCACAGTGTGTGAAGTTATCCCCAACGGCGGCGTTCTCGTTGCCTGCAAGGGTTCCCGTGTCTTTATTCCCGGCTCACATACAGGTCTCTCCAAGGATGAACCCCTTGAGTCACTTCTCAAAACAAAGGTTCAGTTCAAGATTATCGATGTTAATAAGCAGCGCAAGCGTGCTGTCGGTTCAATTCGGGTCGTTGCTCGTGAAGCTCGCAAGGAGCTTGCTAAGGCATTTTGGGAGAATGCAGCCGAAGGTCAAGTTATTACCGGCACTGTTAAGTCTCTCACAAGCTACGGCGCATTTGTCGATATCGGCGGCGTAGACGGTATGGTTCACATTTCCGAGCTCAGCTGGAAGCGCATTAAGCATCCTTCAGAGATTGTCAATGTCGGCGATACTGTTGAAGTTTATATCAAGAAGCTTGATGCTGAAAACAAGAAGATTTCCCTCGGCTACAAGAAAGTTGAGGACAATCCTTGGGAGATTATGCGCCGCGATTATCCCGTCGGCACAGTTTGCAAGGCTAAGATTGTCGGCATGACAACTTTCGGCGCATTTGCAAATGTTATCCCCGGCATCGACGGACTTATCCATATTTCTCAGATTGCTGACCGCCGCATCAACAAACCCGAAGATATTCTTACAGTCGGCGAAGAGGTCGATGTAAAGGTTACTGAGATTGACTTTGATAAGAAGCGTGTAAGCCTTTCAATCCGTGCCCTCATCGAGCCCGCCGCTGAAGAAGCAGCTGAGGCTGTTGAAGAAGCACCTGCAGCAGAAGCTGCGGAGGCAACAGAAGAGGCAGCAGAATAATTCAAATCAAACCTAAAGATGGGCAGGAGCGAAAATTCGTTCCTGCCTTTTGCTGAGCCTTACAGATTCTGTGAATATTATTCGATATTTTGTGAATAATTTTGCAAAAAAACTTGCCATAATCTGTAATAGGTGTTATAATGCTTGTAATAAAAAATAGGAGGTATAATCCCATGAACAAAAAAACATTAGCTAAAGTTCTCAGCGTTGTTCTTGCGCTCGTTCTCGGCCTTACAGCTCTGTGGGCTTGCGGCGGCAACGATGAAGACGGCGATGCACCCGTAGAGCCTGCTGCACAGGCAGTAAAGGTTATTGATATTGCCCTTACAGAAGAAGAATACGCTTTCGGTGTTGATAAAGCTCAGCCTGAACTTCTTGAACAGGTAAACGCTTTCATCGCAGAAATCAAGGCAAACGGCAAGTTTGACGAAATCTGCAACAACTACTTTGGTGACGGCACACCCGTTGCTGTTAAGTCAGCTAAGCTTGACGACTCTAAGGATCAGCTTGTTGTTGCTACAAACGCAGCTTTCGAGCCCTTTGAGTACACAAAAGGCGAAGATTACTACGGCATTGATATGGAAATTGCAGCTCTCCTTGCAGAAAAGCTCGGCAAAGAGCTTGTAATCAACAATATGGATTTCGATTCAGTTTGCCTTTCCGTTGGTCAGCACAAGTGCGATATCGCTATGGCCGGTCTTACCGTTAAGCCCGATAGAGAAGAGTATGTAACTTTCTCTACAAGCTATTACGAGGCTTCTCAGAAGCTCATCGTTAAGGGTGACGACGCTGCTTTCGATGCTTGCACAGACGCAGCTTCCGTTGAAGCAATCCTTAACTCACTTGATTCAACAACAAAAATCGGTGTACAGAACGGCACAACTGGTCAGTTCTATGTAGAAGGCGATGATGATTGGGGCTTTGACGGCTTCGCAGCATCCTGCGTAGGCTACAAGAGTGGTTCCCTTGCTGTTCAGGATATGATTAACGGCAACATTTCCTATGTTATCATTGACTCTGCACCTGCAGCCTGCATTACCGAAGCTATTAACGAAATGGCATAATTAAAACCGAAATCGGCTGTTTCAAAGTGGCGTAACAGCAACTTTGCAAGCAGCCGTTTTTTTTCTGTGAGGAAAATATATGAAAATTCAAAAGATGATAGACAAGTTCTTAGAAGTGCTGATTGATTATAAGGGCTATGTCAAGGTGCTGGAAGGACTTGAAAACACGATTAAAATTGCTGTTATCGGTCTTATCATAGGCGTTGTTATCGGCACGCTTATAGCGACTGTCCGAGTTATTCCGAAATACAAGGTACTGCCTCGTATACTTAACGGCATATGTTCCTTTTATGTCGGATTTTTCAGAGGCACGCCTATGGTAGTTCAGCTGTTGGTTTTTTACTATGTTGTTTTGCCGCTCCTTGGCCTGAAATTTCCGTCGGTTACGGTTGCTATTGCAGTATTCGGACTTAACAGCGGTGCCTACATCTCGGAAATTATGCGAGGCGGCATCCAAAGCGTTGATTACGGTCAGATGGAGGGCGGCAGAAGCGTTGGCTTAAGCTTCGGCACAACAATGATGCGCATTGTTATTCCTCAGGCTGTTAAAAATATTTTGCCTTCCATGGGTAACGAGTTTATTGCTCTTATCAAAGAAACCTCCGTTGTTTCGTTCATAGGCGCAACAGACCTTTATGTTGCCTTTAACTATATCGGGTCGAACAGCTACGAGTTTATGGTTCCATATCTGACAATGGCAATTATTTACATAGTGCTTGTTTGCCTTATTACCCTGTTGATTAAGATTATGGAAAGGAGCCTGAACAAGAGTGATAGACGCAGTTGACCTGAAAAAAAGTTTCGGTAAAAATGAAGTTCTTAAGGGCATTACAACCACTATCAACAAAGGTGATATCGTTGTTGTTATAGGCCCCTCCGGCTCAGGAAAAAGCACATTCCTGCGCTGCCTTAACTGTATGGAAGACCCTACAGGCGGCAAGATAATATTCAACGGCGTTGATATAGCCGACCCAAAGGTTGATATTAATATCCACCGCCGCCGTATCGGCATGGTGTTCCAGCATTTCAATCTGTTTAACAACAAAACCGTTATTCAGAATATTATGCTTTCTCCTGTCCTGTGCGCAAAACAGGATAGGCGCAAGGCTATAATGAAAAACCTCTTTTCAAAGAACAAGGAGCCTGTAAAATCCGTTGCTCAAATCAAAAAAGAGGCAAGAGAAAATGCCGAAAAGCTCCTTGAGCGCATAGGCTTGTCCGAAAAGGCAGATGTTTATCCCTCTACTCTTTCCGGCGGACAGAAGCAGAGAGTTGCCATTGTTCGCTCCCTTGCCATGAATCCTGATGTTATCCTTTTCGATGAGCCTACCTCTGCCCTTGACCCCGAAATGGTTGGCGAAGTATTGGAGCTGATGAAGGACCTTGCAAACGAGGGCATGACTATGGTTATAGTAACCCACGAGATGGGCTTTGCCCGCGAGGTTGCAACCCGTGTGCTGTTTATTGACGAGGGCGTCATCATGGAGGAGGCCACTCCTCAGGAGTTCTTTTCCAATCCCAAATGCGACAGACTTAAGGATTTCCTTTCAAAGGTTTTATAAGCTGTATAATTTTTGCTGTGCATCTCAAAAGCGTCAGACTTGCGAGCTGCACAGCTTTTTTGTTGCTTCTTCAAAATTCAGGCTGTTTGAGAGTGAATTTTAAAATAATCTATTTTCAAAGCAGAATATTTTGTTCGTTTTTAAAAATAATATTATTGACAATATCACGATACCGTGATATAATGCAAGTGAAAGGAGAGATTATCCGACGCCTGTATTATCAAGATTTTACGGAATTGTTATCCGTATGTATTTTCAGCAGTCAGAACATAATCCGCCGCATTTCCACGCAATTTACGGTGAACACATGGCTGCTATATGTATTAATGACGGTACTGTTTTAGAAGGAGAGCTTCCCAAGAAAGCCCTTGAAATGGTTCTCGAATGGAACGCTATGCACAAGGATGAGCTTTTGAAGATTTGGGAAACACAGGAGTTTATCACTCTTTCTCCGCTTGAATAGGGTTCGGATTATTCCTGTCACCCTGAGGAGGTTTTTGTATGTTTCATAAGGTTAAAAATGTAAATGCTCTGCCTGATTACAAGCTCAGCGTACAGTTCTGCGAGGGTGTAACAAAGATTTATGATGTTGCTCCGCTTTTTGAGAAGTACAGTTTCTTTTTACCGCTTAAAGAATCACTTGAACTTTTTGGCTCTGTAATTGTTGACCAAGGCGGCTACGGCATCATATGGAGCGATGATATTGACATCTCTTGTGACGAGCTTTGGACAAACGGCGAAGAAATTGATACACCCTTTGACGGACTTATGGCTCTCAGCGATGCCACATTCCTTTGGAATCTGAACGAAAGCACACTCCGCAAGGCTATTGCTTACGGCAAGCTGGTAAACGGTGTTGATGTCTGCAAATTCGGTAAACAGTGGATAGTTTCAATGGAAGCTATGAAACGAGAGTACGGAGATCCGTTAAGAGCATAAACCTAATAAAACAAAAAGCCCCGTTGGGAAAGCAGAAAACCTGCAATCTCAACGGGTATTATCATAATTAGCCAAGCTATTCTAATTGCAGCTGCAGATATAGAAGGCTTCTTCAAATTTCAAGCTGTTGACTACTTATTCAAATAATGCTATTCTATATATTGGTATAATTTATATATATGGGTGTTTATATGAAAGAGTTAAAGTTTTATTTAATTACGGATACACATTATTTTGAAAATTCCCTCGGAGCTTACGGCAAGGAATACGATGAATTTATGCGCTATGAGCAAAAGTGCTTTGCAGAAACTCAGAGCATTAACGAAGCGGTTTTTGCGTGGCTCGAACAGGCAGATGAAGCCGATATTGTGCTTATTGCAGGCGACTTAAGCTTTAACGGCGAAAAGGAAAGTCACAAGGGCTTTGTCAAGCTTCTCAATGGCTTGCAGGCGGCAGGTAAAAAGGTTTATGTTGTAACTGCCGACCACGATTTTAATGATAAGCCTTTTGCGTTTAACGAAACGGGTCATATACAGCCTGAGGGAACAAAGAGAGACGAGCTATTCGATATTTACAAAGCTTTCGGCTTCGGAGAAGCTATTGCCGTTGACCGAGAGCATTTGTCTTATGTTGCTCAGTTAGGTGAGGGCGTGCGCCTTTTGGCTCTCAATAACGACGGAAGCCGTGATAACAGACGGAATTTTGACGAGGCTCATATTGAATGGATAAAGGCTCAGGCGCAAAAAGCAAAAGATGACGGGCAGATGCTGATAGCTATGAATCATTTTCCGCTTTTGCCCTGCCAGCCTCTTTTTTCCATAGTATCTGGTACTATGCAAAAGGAATCTGCAAAAGCGGCGGAAATTCTTGCGGATGCAGGAGTGCACATAGTCTTTACGGGGCATATGCATCAGCAGAGCGTGAATGAATTTGTAAGCGAGAAAGGCAACAAGCTATATGATGTGTGCACGGGCTCAATTATTGCCGACCCTGCGATTATCCGTTTGGTTACAGTAAAGAGCGAAAGCGAAGTTGAAATCAAATCTATACCCACTCCCGATTTTAAGTGGGATACAAAGGGCGAAACCTGCAAGCAGTATTTGCAGAATACCTTTGACGCCATGATAGTTAATCTTTTGGAGGATATGAAAAACGACCCGAAGCGCATGATGCGAAAATTCGGCATTAAAGAAAGCAAAGGCATTGTATTTGCCGTGCACCAAGCGGGTAAACTATTAAACAGCATAACTTTAGGCACACTTTGCAGGCTGATGTTTGTTAAGTGCGATAAATCAATAAGAAAAATGAAGCTGAAAAGCTTTGCGGTTGAGTTAGTCAGAGGTGTTTTTGTGGGCAACCAAAAAATGGTTGAAGGCACTCCTGAGGGTGATGCTTTTATCGGTTTCTTGAAGCGAATCAACCCCATACTCAAAAGAATTAACATTAAAACCTTTGACGGCAAGCGGGCAGATTTATTTGAACTGCTGAAAAACACTGCCGGCAACTATGGTATTGATGATTATAATGCGGCATTGATTTTAAAATAAAGGAAGAAGAAAATGTTAGAACTTAAAAATGTAAGCAAGACTTACTCAACGGGTGCTGATAAAGTTGCTGCGCTAAATGATGTAAGCGTGAGCTTCCGTGACAATGAGTTTGTTGCTGTTTTAGGCGCATCCGGCTCCGGCAAAACCACCTTGCTCAATATCATCGGCGGCTTAGACCGCTATGATTCGGGCGAGCTTGTTATCAACGGTCGCTCCACAAAAAAATATAACGATAAGGATTGGGACGGTTACCGTAACCATTCCGTCGGCTTTGTTTTTCAGAGCTACAACCTTATCCCTCATCAGACTGTGCTCAGCAATGTTGAGCTTGCTCTGACTCTTTCCGGCGTCAGCAAGGCAGAACGCCGTGCAAGAGCCGTTGAGGTGCTGAAAAAAGTTGGCTTAAGCGACCAGCTTAACAAAAAGCCGAGCCAGATGTCAGGCGGACAGATGCAGAGGGTTGCTATTGCACGAGCCTTGGTTAATGACCCCGATATTCTGCTTGCCGATGAGCCCACAGGCGCTCTGGATTCAAAAACAAGCGTGCAGATTATGGAGCTCATTCAGGAGATTTCAAAAGACAGGCTTGTTATTATGGTTACCCATAATCCAAAGCTTGCAAAGACTTATGCAAACCGACTTATCAGGATTAAGGACGGCAGAATACGCAAGGATTCAAATCCTTATGAGCCTGTGCAGATTCAGGTAAAGCCCGAACCAAAAAAGACGAGGGGCAAGAGGGAAAAAGCCCCCCGTACTTCCATGAGCTTCGGCACAGCCCTTTCCTTGAGCCTGAATAACTTGCTGACAAAAAAAGGCAGAACTTTGCTCACCTCTTTTGCAGGCAGTATAGGCATTATAGGTATTGCGCTGATTCTATCGCTTTCCAACGGTATGCAAGCCTTTATTGATAGCTTTGAAAAAGGCGCTCTTGCCTCTTATCCTATTACAATAGAGAGCGAAAGCGTTGATTTTTCAGCGCTTTTAGGAGATTTCACAAAGCCTGACAAAGGTGAAGTTGAGCATGAGCTTGATAAGGTATATAAGCGGCCTATGCTCCAAAATTCCGTTGCAGGTATGTCCGTTAAAACGCAGAAAAACGATTTAGCTCGGTTTAAGCAATTTTTGGAGCTTAACGAGCAGATAGGCGAGTTTTGCACGGATATTAAATACCGCTATTATGTGGATTTGAATATCTACAAGTCCGATACAAGCAGCGGTGTTTATCAGGTGCGTCCGAGTGAGATCTTGGATTCCATAGGCGGAAATCAAAGCGATATATGGACCGAGCTGGTAGGCGAAGAAGAAATACTCAGCTCTCAGTATGATATTCTTTCGGGTCAGTGGCCTAAAAATTACAATGAGCTTGTGCTTTTCGTGGATAAAAACAACGAAATCAGTGACCTTGCATTTTATGCCTTAGGCCTTTCCGATATTGACGAGCTTGAGCAGATTATGAACCAAGATACTACAGCTCAAAGCGAAACGGAAGAGACCGAAACAGAGCCGCTTGAGGGCTTTGATTATACCGAGTTTTTGAATCTCTCCTTTAAAATTATCCCCACAACCGATTATTACCAAAAGAACGGCAAAAAGTGGGATGATAAGCGCGAAGATATGGCCTACATGAAAAAGATTATTGATTCGGCGCAGGAGATAAAAATTGTTGGTATTGCCCGGCCTAAGGCTACGATGCAGTCTCCTGTGGCAGGCGGCTCAGTTGGCTATATGAGCGGACTCACGGAGTATATACTCCAAAAGACCAACGAAAGCGCCATTGTCAAAGAGCAAAAGGCTAATCCAAAGGCTGATGTGTTTACGGGTTTGCGCTTTGCTTCACAAGAAAGCTCCAAAACTGCTTCTGCTACCTCTGTCGTTTCTATGCCCGATGTAGTTTTTGCCGATAACAGAGAGGCTCTTCCCACAGCCAAGGCAACAGCTCCGACAGATGAACTGCCGCAGATGACAGAGGAGGAGATTTACGATTTTATAGATAAAAATATTGAGGGCGCAGAAAAAGAGGAAATGAAAGAATTTGTTGAGCTGATGCTTAAAAACATACGCTCGGCAGAGGATAAACGCAAGCTTATGGCTTATCTTGAAAAGCTTCTTGAAGGAACTGAAAGCGACCCCGAGCAGGTTTATTCATATTTGCAGCTTATGAATAAGGATATGAAGCTGCAGCTGCTTTCTGCAATTATAACGGCAGTAGAGAGCGGCGAAAAGGTTGAAATTCCCGATGAGGAGCAGCTCAAAAATCCTGCCGCAAGCAAGCCCGCTGTAAAGGAAGAAGAAAAGGAGCAGTTTTCCGCTTCCTCTCTTGAAGAAAATCTATTAATGCTCGGCGCCTCTGATTTGAGCACACCGTCAAGTATTGAGCTTTATCCCTTGGATTTTGAGTCCAAAGAAAAAATAGTAAGTATTATTGAAGAATATAATAACCACCAAAAGCAAGAGGGTACGGAGCAGTACATGATAGCATATACGGATTATGTCAATGTCATAATGTCATCCGTAACGCAAATTATAGATATTGTGACCTATGCCTTGATTGCCTTTGTTGCCATTTCCCTGATTGTTTCGTCCATTATGATTGGCATCATAACCTATATTTCCGTTTTGGAGCGTACAAAGGAAATCGGTATTCTCCGTTCAATAGGCGCTTCAAAGAGGGATATTTCCCGTGTGTTTAATTCCGAAACTATAATCGTTGGCTTTGTTTCGGGCGCTATGGGTATTTTGGCGTCACTGCTGCTGATGATTCCGATTAATGCAATTATCAACGCAGTTGCAAATATTCCCAATATTGCGGTTATGCCTTTCTACGGCGGAATTGCGCTTATAGCTATAAGCATTGTGCTGACGGTTATTGCAGGGCTCTTCCCCTCCCGTGTTGCCGCAAAGAAAGATCCCGTAAACGCTTTGAGAAGCGAATAAAGCAAAAAATATAACTCCTGAAATTTGAAGCTGATGAGCTTTGATTTCAGGAGTTGTTTTTATAAAGACAAATTATTTGTGATTTTTGATATAGTGCTTGTAGAATTTGACGCAGTAAGCAACCTCGGTTACTCCTATGCTCTCGTTGGCTGCGTGCATAGCCGCAAGCTGTTCGTTGCTCATTTTGATGGGGCAGAAACGCAGGCAGTTATCGGCAATCTTTTCGTAGTGTCGGCAGTCTGTTCCGCCTGTCATCAGGTAGGGAATAACACCTGCTTCGGGATAACATTCGTTGAGACATTTTCTCAGGTAGCCGAATTCTTCGCCGTTATAATCAACGCAGTTTGATGCGTTTCTTGCGTGTATAACCTCAAGCTCAAGGTCAAATTTATCGGCATATTTTTTGAGAACTGCAAGAGATGCGTCAGCATTCTGGTGAGGAGATGGACGCAGATTGCAAATTACATAAGCCTCTGTTGGGATAACATTTGGGGTCTGCGAGCCGCCTGCCATTGTGCAGGCAAAGGTGGTTTTAACAAAAGCGTTTGTCATGGGAGATACCATGGGAAGAACCTTTGTCAGCAGGCCTTTAAACAGCCACATGTTGCCCAAAACCATGCGAAGCGGGAAACCGAGAAGAGGGGCAGCTTGGTCAAGCATTGCGTAAACAGGGCCTGAAATTTCAGCTTTAAAAGGATTGTCTTTTTCAATAGCCGCAACGAACTTTGAAAGTCGGACAAGGGGAGTGTTCTTTTTTGGTGTAGAGGAGTGTCCGCCTGTGCCTTTGGCAATAACCTTGACATCCATATGGCCTTTTTCAAGAACACCGATTGCGGCACACCAGCCTGACATTGTGGGAAGTGCGTCTTTGAGAATTGCGCCGCCTTCGTCCATGGCAACCGCCAGCTGTACGCCGCTTTTCTTGAGATGCTCAACAAGCATGGGTGCGCCACCGCCGCTGATTTCTTCGTCAACAGCTGTTGCAAGGTAAATATCGCAGGGAGGAACAAAACCCTCCTGAAGCAATTCTTCTATAGCCTGAAACTCCGAAAATACGGTTGATTTGCAGTCCATAGCGCCTCGGCCGTGAATGTTGCCGCCCTCAATAATGCCGGAAAACGGAGGTTTTTCCCATGTTGGCTCGTCAGCCGTAACAACATCCTGGTGACCCATGAGCAGTATGCCTTTTCTCTTCGGGTCTTTGCCCGGGAGCCTCAAAAGCAGGTTGCCTTTGATTTCAGTACATTCCATCTTTTCAAAAACAAGGGGAAAGTTCTTCCGCATAACCTCATGGAGCTTGTAAAACTGTGTAAGGTCGGTATTGCCTCTTAGAGAAATGGTCGGAACCTTAATCATTTCGCTGAGCTTTTGAGCGTAATCCATTGCCTCAGCTTCAGTGGGGGCTATGGCGGCAGGGTTTGTGTTAGGCTTAGCCTTGAGCTTTGCCGCTCTGATTACACAAATAACAAGCAGTAAAACAATTAATGCCAATAAGCCGAGTAAAACAAATCCTATATATTTCATTTTTTTATGTCCTTTCGTTTGGGGTATTAAGTTACAAAAAACAATGTCATTGCAAGGCAGAGCTGTGCTGCAAAGTATGTAATAATGTTAAATACTTTCAGCTTGAATTTTTTAAATCGGGTATCAAACATAATGAGCGCCAATGTGGCGTCTGACATAACGAAACAGCTGCCGCCAGCAAAAAGCAGTATTGCAGGAACAAGGTATAGGGATGAATCGGCATATAGCAGAGTTATACCCAGAGCGGTGGATTTAATCATCATCATTGTTACGAAAAGGGCGTAAAAAATCCCCGGTATCATGATTATGCCGAAGCGAACTCCCTTGATGTGGGCTATTCCGAAGAATACGGTTACAACCGCAAGAGCTATACCTATTTGAGCACCGGTGAATATGGGAAGATCGGCCGAAATTTGCCGTTGAGCAGCAAAGTAGCTCAGACAGAAAAATACATGAGCCGCCATGAAGAAAAACATACCGATGATAAAAAAGATTTTCTGCGGCTTTGGAATATGCAAAAACAAATCTCCGAGCCATGAGCAGGCAAAAGCCGTTAACATAAGCATTGCATACCGGTTAATTTCGTCAAGCTGAAATGCTGCGGTAAATCCGACTAAAAGATAGCCCGTGGCACAAATCATTTTATAGAAAAGGGATATGTTGTTTTTGATCGGCCACATTTTTTTTAGATACAGCGGAACAAAAATAATTTCAATAACAATTACTATGCCGCAAATTGCCATTGATACAGTAGACATATGATCCTCTCCTGCAGATGTTGTTTTATTTCAGCTTGCCCTTTTGGTCAGCGTCGAGAAGCTTGTGCGCATTTAGCATAACGAGCTTAAACATTGCGTATGCCGCTTCGCCCGGTACCATGGATTGAAGTGAGGGCGCAAGCTCCTGCGCAAGATCATGCAATTCGGGCATACATGAGGGCGTAACCGTAACATTGCTGCCCTTGAAGTAGAAACGCAGCCGTCTTTGACCTATTGATTCAAGGGGTCTTATCCAAATCTCAAGGGTGCGGTCGTCAATCCACGCTCCGCTGGAGCTTGCTGTGTATTTGAGCTTAGCAAGGGAGATTTTACTGCGCCGTGCCTTGCCGTCAAGACCGATGTGTATGATGTTGCTGTCATTACCCTCTGTCCAGTACATTGTACATTCATCTTCGTAGAAGTTGAATTTGATGTTGTCAATGGGACCCGGCTTGACTGCGTTCATGTAAATTGCAGGGAATGTGAGTATGCTCAGGGGTAAGCCTATGGCCGAGAGAATATAGTTGGGGGTAAGCTTAATCGTTTTGCCCTCAATTTTCTTTTCTCTCTCAGGCTGTCTTTCGGCGGCTTCAATTTCGGGAAGATCCTCCCATTTGGGAATTTCAACAGCCTGCGGTGCTTCTGAATCGAAGAAAAGCTCTTCAACATGAGCTTCAAGGCATTCTCTTGCCTTTGCCTCGTTGATTTCGTTATCCGTCATAACAACAACGGCATCTTTAGCGCCGAAAATATAGGCAAACTGAGAGAACATACCGTCAAAGCGGTAGGTCTGCTCGCTGCAGCCGCAGCCCCATATAAAATAGCCGTAGCCGTCTTCAGGGGCGCCGTTTTCCACACCTATCTCTGCAACATGGTTTTTGGTCGCAATTTCAATCCAATCGGCAGGAATAACCTGTTTGCCCTCAAATATTCCTTTATTCAGGTAGCAAAGGGCAATTTTTGCCAAATCCTCGGTTTTAAGGAACAAACCCCATCCGCCTGTTTCCTGACCCTGTGAATCACGCTCCCATTGAGCGCTTTCTATGCCCAGAGGCTCGTAAAGGCGGGGTCTGAGATATTCGGTAAGGGACATGCCGGCGGCTTTTGATACCATTGCACCCACGCAGTAAGTGTTTTCACTTATATAGCTCCAAGCCTCTCCGGGAGCGTAGCCCTGCTTGGTATTGATGAAATCCTTGACCCAGGTTTTGGAGGTTTTGTCTGCCATGAGGCTGACTGCTTTGCCTGCGGTCATGGTCATCAGGGTGTGAAGTGTAATTTTTTCAAGGTTCTCGTCCTCTTTTGCAGGACGGTATTCGGGGAAAATGTCGATAAGCTTTGTGTCAAGGGTGAGCAGGCCTTCGCTGATGGCAAAGCCTGCGGCTGTAGCGGTTACACTCTTGCTCACGCTGTACATGGTGTGCGCCAAATCGGGTCCGTAAGGTTTGCGAAAAGCCTCGTAAGCAACCTTACCGTGGCGAATAATCATCAAAGAATGGCTTTCAATATTCTTTTCGGCATAGTCCTGCAAAATGGCGGCAATGCCGGCGGAAGATACGCCTACTTCTTCGGGTGAAAGGGCTCTGGGTATAGCCTTTTTGATCATAATAAAACCTTCTGTTACTATATATTTGCCGGGACGAGTACATCAAACCAGGTGTACTCGTTTCGTTCTTATTCCTAAGCTATAATGGAGGGGCGAAATGGTTTGACGTATACCTCCTTGGGCAAAAAGCCCGTAGTAAAGACAGTC
>CASFRX010000050.1 GCA_949297075.1 uncultured Oscillospiraceae bacterium
AAAGAGACTGAAGCCGCCGCAACGGGAAGCCCCTCGTTTCGTTCCGCTACGCTCCACTTCTCTTCGGGGCTTCCCGTTGCCTTTTTTCCTTGAATCTTATTTTTTTCAGAACTTTGTCTCACATCATTGACAAACGTACAAAAAGCGTCAGACCTGCGACAATTATCTGCCGCCAAAATTTGTCGATAAATAATTTCATTATGGCTATTGAAATTATTTAAAAAATTATATATAATGGGTTAGTTAAAATAGGAAAATTATATCACGAGATTAGGAGAACCGAAATGAAATTAGGTATAGTAGGCTTGCCCAATGTCGGCAAGAGCACTCTTTTTAATGCCATTACAAACGCAGGCGCACAATCTGCAAACTACGCTTTCTGCACAATCGAGCCCAATGTGGGCGTTGTCAGCGTGCCCGACAGCCGCCTTGACAAGCTTGCGGAAATGTATAATCCCGACAAATACACTCCCGCCGTTATCGAATTTGTAGATATTGCAGGCCTTGTTAAAGGCGCATCAAAGGGCGAGGGCTTGGGCAACAAGTTCCTTGCTCACATCCGTGAGGTCGACGCTATAGTTCATGTTGTGCGCTGCTTCATTAACGACGATATTATCCATGTTGACGGCAATGTAAACCCTGCAAGAGATATAGAAACCATCAATTTGGAGCTTATTTTCTCCGATTTGGAAATGATAGAGCGCAGAATTGACAGAACGGCAAAGGCAATGAAAGGCGACAAGAGCTTTGCCGCCGAGCTTGAATTTTTAAAGAGAGTTAAAGCAGAGCTTGAAAACGGTCATGCTGCACGAAACATTGAATGTACGGACGAGGAAAAAGAAATTCTTGCTCAGTCCACCCTGCTCACGGCAAAGCCCGTTATCTACGCCTGCAACATGAGCGAAGAAGACTTTGTAGACGGACTTGACAAAAACGAGGGCTACAACAAGGTTTGCGAAATTGCAGCGGCAGAGGGCTCGGAGGTCCTCCCCATCTGCGCAGAGCTTGAAGCGGAAATTGCCCCTCTGAGCCGAGAGGAAAAAGAGCTTTTCCTTGCAGATTTGGGCATTGAAAAGGGCGGTCTGGATTTGCTTATCCAGCGCAGCTACAATCTCCTCGGTCTGATTTCTTATCTGACCGCAGGCAAGCCCGAAGTCAGAGCATGGACAATCACAAAGGGCACAAAGGCTCCTCAGGCAGCAGGCAAAATACATACCGACTTTGAGCGCGGCTTCATCCGTGCGGAGGTTGTTGCTTTTGACGACCTTATGGCTTGCGGCTCCATGGCGGCGGCAAAAGAAAAAGGTCTTGTCCGAAGCGAGGGCAAGGAATATGTTATGAAGGACGGCGACATTGTGCTGTTCCGTTTCAATGTTTAAGACTGACATAACAAAAATCAAAGCAAAAAATTTAGCCAAAAGGTCGAATTATTTATGGGAATGAGAGATTGCAAAAAAATAATTGTAATCGGCAATGTTGGCAGCGGTAAAACCCAATTCGCTAAACGGCTTACTGAAATTATGAATCTGCCCCTTATTCAATTAGACAAAGATCGGAAAGTAAGGATTTAGAGAGTAAATGATTTTTAAAAAGAAACCCGTCGGCGGCGGTGCGCCCCAATATCTGATTGTAGGTCTCGGCAACCCCGGCAGAAAATATGAGATAACCCGCCACAATGCCGGCTTTTTGTTCATGGATATGCTGGCGGAAAAGCTCGATGTTAAAATTAACAAAATCAAGTTTAAAGCCGTTATAGGCGAAGCAAATATTGCAGGGGTTCGCTGCCTGCTCATGAAGCCGCAGACCTTTATGAATCTCAGCGGCGAAGCGGTACAGGAGGCTTGTAAATTTTACAAAATTCCTCCCGAAAACGTAATTGTCGCCTTTGACGATATAAGCTTACCCTGCGGCGGTCTTCGCATCAGGCGAAAGGGCAGCGCAGGCGGCCACAACGGCATAAAAAACATTATTTTACAGCTAAACAGCGATAATTTTCCCCGAATCAAGCTGGGCGTAGGCGAAAAGCCTCACCCCGACTACGATTTGGCAGATTATGTTCTTTCAACATTTACAAAAAGCGAAATCCCGTTGATGAAGCAGGCGATGGAAAAAGCCTGCGACGCCGTTGAATACATGGTTCAGGGCAAAATCGATGAAGCTATGAGCAAATTCAGCCATTAGTACAAGACTGAGCAGAGGGGAGTTTTTTTCTTCTCTGCTTTTAGTCGTTTAAAAGATATATTTGTCATTTTTTATCAAAATTCATATAAAAAATTGAAAGAGAAGCAAAAGAAGGAGAAAGAAATATGGCTTTACGAATTGGTATTGACATTGGCTCAACTACTGTAAAAGTTACGGTTTTGGGCGAAAACAACGAGCTGCTTTTTCGCTCGTACGAAAGACATTTTTCAAAGACCCGTGAATGTGCGTTGGCGGCGCTGAAATCCGCCGGCGGTATGCTTTCGGGCAAGGAGGTTAAGCTTGTTATCACAGGCTCAGCCGGCCTCGGCGTGGCAAAAGCGGCAGAGCTCGACTTTGTTCAGGAGGTTTACGCTACTGCGGCGGCAGTCAATGCTTTTGTGCCCGATACGGACGCAGTTATTGAGCTTGGCGGCGAGGACGCAAAAATCATTTTCTTCGGCGGAGCTCTTGAAGAGAGAATGAACGGCTCCTGTGCAGGCGGCACCGGCGCATTCATCGACCAGATGGCAACTCTGATGAATGTTACGGTTAATGAGCTTGATGAGCTTTCGCTCAAGCACGAAAAAATCTATCCCATAGCAAGCCGCTGCGGCGTTTTTGCAAAGACTGATATTCAGCCCATTCTCAATCAGGGCGGCAGAAAAGAGGATGTTGCCGCCTCCATTTTCCAGGCTGTTGTTGACCAGACCGTTGCAGGTCTTACTCAAGGCAGAGATCTCAAGGGAAAAATCGTATTCCTCGGCGGACCTCTTCACTTCCTGACAGGCCTCAGAGAGCGTTTTGTCGAAACTCTCAAGCTTGACGAAGAGCACGCTGTTTTCCCCGAAGACGGCGACTGCTTTGCCGCTATCGGTGCGGCGCTCTGCTCAGAAGAATACAAAGAACAGCCCTTTGAAGAAATTTTGAAGAGCCTTAAGCAAAGCCGCGAATCCAACACCTCGTCGGACACTATGCCTCCCCTTTTTACGGACAAGCAGGACTACGCTGATTTTATAAGCCGCCACAATGCAAGCCAGCCTCCTCAGGTTGATGTTTCAACCTACAGCGGCAAGGCATGGCTGGGCATTGATGCAGGCTCCACCACAACCAAGCTTGCCCTTATCACAGCCGAAGGCGGTCTGCTCTACACATATTATCATTCCAATTTAGGTAATCCCGTTGCCATAGTTTTGGAACAGCTCAAAGAGGTTTACAAGCTCTGCGGCGACCGCATTAAAATCTGCGGTGCAGCAGTTACAGGCTACGGCGAAGATTTAATCAAAAACGCATTTAACTGCGATTTGGGCTTGGTTGAAACTGTTGCCCACTACAAGGCGGCTGCTCATTTCAACCCTGAGGTTGATTTCATTATCGATATCGGCGGTCAGGATATGAAGTGCTTCAAGATCCGCAACGGCGCAGTTGATTCAATCATGCTTAACGAAGCCTGCTCATCAGGCTGCGGCTCCTTTATTGAGACATTTGCAAAAGCTCTCGGACACAATATTGCAGATTTCTCCAAAATGGGTCTTTTCGCAAAGAAGCCCGTTAACCTCGGCTCACGCTGCACTGTTTTCATGAATTCAAGCGTTAAGCAGGCTCAGAAGGACGGCGCAACAGTTGAGGATATTTCCGCCGGTCTTTCAATCTCAATAGTTAAAAACGCTGTTTACAAGGTTATCCGCGCCGCAAGCGCAGACGATTTGGGTAAAAACATTGTAGTTCAGGGCGGCACTTTCCACAACGACGCTGTGCTTCGTGCCTTTGAGCGTGAGCTTGGCCGCAATGTTACCCGACCCACAATTTCCGGCATCATGGGTGCTTTCGGCGCCGCTCTTGCCGCCCGTGACCTTGCTCTTGAAGCAAGCTCTATTTTGGATAAAAATGCTCTTGAAAGCTTTGAACACACTGCAAAGCCTGCTAACTGCGGCCTTTGCACAAACCGCTGTTCCCTCACTGTAAACACCTTCGGCAACGGCCGCAAATTCATTTCGGGCAACCGCTGTTCAAGACCTTTGGGCAAAGAGCCAAACAAAAAGCCCGACCTTATGCGCTACAAATATGAAAAGCTCCGCACAATGCACGGCAAGGGCGACGGCGACGGCTCAAGAGGCACTATGGGCATACCTTTCGGCTTGAATATGTATGAAAATCTTCCTTTCTGGTTCGCTTTCTTTACCAAGCTGAATTTTGAAGTTATGCTCTCTCCCGAATCTTCAAGAAGCCTCTATATAAAGGGTCAGCACACAATTCCGTCGGATACCGTCTGCTACCCTGCAAAGCTTCTTCACGGCCATATTGAAGCCCTTGTTGAACAGGGTGCAGATGCAATATGGTACCCCTGTATGTCATACAATAACGATGAGGGCATAGGCGATAACCACTACAACTGTCCCGTTGTTGCATACTATCCTGAGCTGCTGGCCGCCAATGTGCCTGCACTCAGCAAAACAAAATTCTTAGACCCCTATGTAGGTCTTTGGAGACATAAAGACTTTAAAAAGCGTATGTGCAAGCTCTTTGACGAGCTGTATTCAATCCCTAAAAAGGAAGTTGAAGCAGCAGTTAAGGCGGCATACACAGCATATGAAAACTATGTTGCGGATATCCGCAAAACAGGCAGGGAATACATTGAGACCGCAAGGAAGGACGGCAGCAATATTATTGTTCTCTGCGGCCGACCCTACCACATTGACCCCGAAATCAACCACGGCATTAACGACCTTATAACCTCTTTCGGCTTTGTAGTTATTACTGAAGACGCTATCTCCGATTTGGAGGGCTTTGCTCCCCGCAGAGTTCTCAACCAGTGGACATTCCAGAGCCGTATGTACAATGCCGCTCGCTATGTCTGCAAGCAGGAGGATATGCAGGTTGTTCAGCTCGTATCCTTCGGCTGCGGCACAGACGCAATCACAACCGACGAAATGCGTGATATACTTGAAAAAGGCGGCAAGCTCTACACTCAGCTTAAAATCGACGATATCAGTAACCTCGGCGCAGTTCAAATCCGAATCCGCAGTCTAATGGCTGCAATAGAAGCACGAAAGGCAGGGAAATAAGCAATATGGCAGAATTAATATATAACGAAACCGGCAGACTTTTATTCACTAAGGAAATGCGTGAAGATTACACTATCCTCATGCCGCAGATGCTCCCTGTTCATTTCGGAATGTTCCGCCAGCTGCTTGAGCTTGAGGGCTACCATGTTGAACAGCTCAACAACAACGGCCGCAATGTCGTTGACGAGGGACTGAAATATGTTCATAACGATACCTGCTACCCTGCATTGCTTGTTATAGGTCAGTGTATCGACGCTATTAAAAACGGCGGCTATGACCCCCACAAGGTTGCCCTTTTCATGACTCAGACAGGCGGAGGATGCCGTGCGTCAAACTACATTCATCTGCTTCGTAAGGCGCTTGAAAAGGCAGGATTAGGCTTTGTTCCCGTTATTTCCCTTTCTTTCGGCCTTGAAAGCAACCCCGGCTTCAAGCTGACCCCCGGCCTTATCCGCAGAGTTATTTACGGCATGATGTACGGCGATATTATAGTCAATGTTGCAAACCAGGTTCGCCCCTATGAGGTTAAGAAAGGCTCGACGGATAAGCTCGTTGACCGCTGGACAAGAAAGCTCATTCGTCTTTTCGTCAGAGGTAAGGGCATGAGCCGCAAGCAAATGCGCCTCTACTTCAAAAAAATCTGCGAGGATTTTGCAAAAATCGAGGTTGCGGGCGAGCCGAAAGTCAGAGTTGGCGTTGTAGGCGAAATTTATGTTAAATTCTCTCCACTGGGAAACAATAATCTTGAAGAATTTTTGCTTTCGGAGGGCGCAGAGCCCGTTGTTCCCGGCCTTGTTGACTTTGTTATCTTCAAGATTTACAACCGTATGGCCGATGTTGATTTGTACGGCGGCAAATGGATAAAGAAGAAAATATGCGGAGTTTTGATGAAATACATCGAAAACTGTCAGCAGGATATGATAGACGCCCTTAAAGCCTCCAACCGCTTCCGTGCGCCCGGCACATTCCAGGATTTGCGCCGCATGATAAAAGGCTATCTCGGCGAAGGAAATAAAATGGGCGAAGGCTGGCTCCTGACAGCGGAAATGCTGGAGCTTATCCATACAGGCACACCTAACATAGTCTGCACTCAGCCCTTCGGCTGCCTGCCCAACCACATTGTCGGCAAGGGTATGCTCCGCAAGCTTAAGGACGATTATCCCAACAGCAACATTGTTGCAATCGACTATGACCCCGGCGCAACCAAAATCAACCAGGAAAACCGCATCAAGCTCATGCTTGCAAATGCAAAAACAATGCACAACGCATAAAAACAAGAGAAATTATGTCCTGTTTCGGCAATTCAATCAAAGACTTAATAGAATACAGCGAGCTTTCACGAGCCATAGACAGCCGCAAGCTGCCTATGGGCTTGCTGGGTCTTTCCCATATCCACAAAGCTCACTTCATACATTCGCTTTGCGACGAAAAAAAGCGCAAGGCTTTGATAATTGCGCCCGATGAGCATACAGCCACCCGTCTGAGAGACGATTTGGCGGCTTTCGGCAGTGCGGCGGCGGTTTATCCGGCAGGAGATTTCAGCTTCCGACCAACTCAGGCTCATTCAAGAGACTATGAGCAGCAGCGTTTGGGGGTTCTCTCTCAAATGCTGGATGGTTCCCTTGACGCTGTTGTAATGAGCGTTGAAGCGGCTTTACAGCTCACCGTTGAACCTCATATTCTTCGCCGCAACACTATGGTTATCGGCGTAGACAGCGAAATTCTCCCCGATATGATAGCTGATGATTTGGTTGCCGCAGGCTATGTGCGCAGTGAAATGGTAGAGGGCAGAGGGCAGTTTGCCATAAGAGGCGGACTTATTGATATATTTCCTCCCTCCTCGGATTTGCCCGTTCGTATTGAGCTTTGGGGCGAAACCGTTGACAGCATTGCGTATTTTGAAATTGACACTCAGCGCAGAACCGAGCAGATAGGCGAAATTAAAATCACCCCTGCCACCTGCGTTTTATACGAGAGCACTCAGTCCCTCATTGCCCTTATCGAACAGCACAAAGCCACTCTAAAGGGCAAGGGAGCTGTGAAAGCAAGAGCCAGCCTTGACGAGGATATCGAGAGGCTGAAAAACGGAATCCGTGTTGAATCTCTCGACAGATATTTGCCCATTCTCAACAGCGGCGGCTCAACTATATTTGAATACGCTCAAGGATATATGCTCTTTGTCTGCGAAACCTCGGCAGTTAAGCTCCACGGCGAGGCGGCAGAAAAGCTCATGCACGAGGATATAAAAGCGATGTTTGAAGAGGGCGTGCTCTCAAAGGGCTTGGACACCTACTCAATCAGCTTCTCCGAGCTCACCTCTCTCTATGAAAAATTAGGCGCTGTCTATTTAGATAATTTGCCCAGAGGCAGTTTTGATACTCCCGTTAAAAGCCTTATCACCCTTTCAGCCCGTCAGCTCACCCCATGGGGCGGTCAGCTCCTCGATTTGCTGGAGGATGTTCGTCCCGCAGTTTCACGAGGCTACCGAGTTGTTGTTTTCGGCGGCACGGATAAAGCGGCAAAGGCGCTTTGCGATGAACTTAGGGACGAAGAGGTCAACGCAGTCTATCTGCCCGTGCCTCCTGCCGAGTTTTCTCCCGGAATGGTCAGCGTTTTGCCCGGCGGTCTTTCATTCGGCTTTGAATATCCGGGTGCAAAGTTGATGGTCGTCACCTACGGCACAAGGCAGGCTAACCTCTCCTCCCACCGCAAAAAGCCGAAGAAAAACAAGGGTCAGGGCTTCAACAGCCTTGATGAGCTGCACAGAGGGGACTATGTTGTCCACGCAACTCACGGCATAGGCATTTTCGACGGCATAAACAGCATGAATGTCTCCGGCACGGTTAAAGATTACATCAAAATAAAATACGCTAAGGACGGCGTGCTTTATGTGCCCGTTTCTCAGCTGGATTTGGTTACAAAATATATAGGTCCGGGCAGCGAAACAAAGACAGTTTCTCTCAATAAGCTCGGTTCGGGAGATTGGCAAAAGACCCGTGCAAGGGTACGCACCGCCGTTAAAGAAATGGCGGCAGAGCTTATTAACCTCTATTCAAAGCGCATGAATATCAAGGGCTATGCTTTCTCTCCCGATATTGATATGCAAAACGATTTTGAGCGCAGGTTTGAATTTGAAGAAACAGAGGATCAGCTTCGCTGTATTGACGAAATCAAGCGAGATATGGAAAAGCCGCACCCCATGGACAGGCTGCTCTGCGGCGATGTAGGCTTCGGCAAAACAGAGGTTGCTCTGCGCGCGGCATTCAAATGCGTTGCAGACGGCAAGCAGTGCGCAATTTTAGTTCCCACAACTCTGCTTGCAATGCAGCACTACCAAACCATAAAAAAGCGATTTGATACTTTCCCCGTTGAGTGCGAAATGATATCCCGTTACCGCACTCCAAAAGAACAGGAAAAAATTCTCAACGAGCTCAGAAGAGGTTCGCTGGATATAATAGTAGGTACACACAGGCTAATTTCAAGCGATATTAAGTTTAAGGATTTAGGGCTGGTTATCATTGACGAAGAACAGCGCTTCGGCGTTGCCCAAAAAGAAAAGCTCAAGGAGCGTTTTCCTGCCGTTGATGTGCTGACCCTTTCCGCAACGCCTATTCCCCGAACTCTCAACATGGCTATGACAGGCATCAGAGATATGTCAACCCTTGAAGAAGCTCCCTTGGACAGACATCCCGTACAGACCTATGTTATAGAATACGATTTGGATATTATCGCTCAGGCCATTGAGCGTGAAATCCGCCGAGGCGGTCAGGTTTATTACCTGCACAACAGGGTTGACGATATCGAGCGCTGCGCCGCAAAGCTTAAATCCGTTCTGCCCGATGCAAGAATAAATATAGGCCACGGCAAAATGAGCGAGGATGAGCTCAGCGAAGTCTGGCAATCACTCTTAGAGGGCGAAACTGATGTTCTCGTCTGCACAACCATTATTGAAACAGGCGTTGATGTGCCGAACGCCAACACCCTCATTATTGAAAATGCAGACAGAATGGGTTTGGCTCAGCTCCACCAGATTCGAGGCAGAGTCGGCAGAAGCGCCCGCCGTGCAAGCGCATATTTCACCTTCACAAGGGGCAAAGAGCTAAGCGATATTTCTACACACCGCCTTGAAGCTATCCGTGAATTTACGGAATTTGGCTCAGGCTTCAAAATAGCAATGCGTGACCTTGAGCTGCGAGGAGCCGGCAATGTTTTAGGCGCAGAACAGCACGGTCATATGGAAGCCGTCGGCTACGATATGTATGTCAAGCTCCTTGGCGAAGCCGTCAGCGAAGAAAAGGGCGAAGTCCCCGAAAAGCCAACAAAGGAATGTCTTATCGACCTCAGAGTTGACGCCCACATTCCCGAAAAATATATTTCAAATGTACCCCAAAAGCTGGCAATGTACCGCAGAATAGCGGATATACGCAGCGAAGCCGACGCCGAGGATGTGCTTGACGAGCTAATTGACCGCTTCGGCGAGCCGCCTGCCTGCGTGCAGGGACTTATCAGCGTTTCGCTCCTGAGAAACTCTGCCGCAGATATGGGCATTTACGAAATCGGTCAGAAAGGCGACCAGCTTCTGCTCTACCTTGAAAGACCCGATATGCGCAAAATTCAGGCTCTTGCCGCCGCTTTAGGCAAGAGAATGGGGCTTAACGCAACAGGCACAAAGCCCTATGTGAGCATTAAAACTAAAATTGGCGAAACACCTATTGAAGTTTTGCGTAACGCACTTTCCGTTATGCTTAACGCTTAAACTAAGCTTAATAAAAATTCCAACAAAAACAAAAAGTGTATAATCTCACTCCGTTTGTCAAAAATAAGGGTGGTACGACCACCGTATCCTAATTTTTAAGGAGTGAAATTTATGCTTGATAAAACATCATTAGCTCTTGTTATTATCGGCGCGCTCAACTGGGGCAGCATCGGACTTTTCAAGTTCGATATCGTGGCATGGATTTTCGGCGGACAGGCGGCGCTTGTCAGCAGAATTATTTATACCCTTGTTGCTCTTGCAGGTGTTTGGTGCATTTCCCTGCTTTTCCGCACGGAAACAGACGGCGCCGTTATTACCGAGGGCACAGACACAACAGACTGACGGGATTAATTTCCCGTACATAAAGGTGAAAATTATGGAAAAAATTAATGTTATTCCTTTGCCAAACAATATCACTTTTTCCGACGGTTTTTTTGACGGCGGAGATATAAAGAAGGAAATAACAGCTGAACAAGCTCTCGGAGACGAGGGCTACAGACTCATTATAGAAAAAAACAAAATCACAATTAGAGCGCAGACCGAGGCAGGCATTTTTTACGGTGAAAAGACCTTGGAACAGCTCCGAAAGGGCGGCAAAATCCCCTGCCTTACGGCTGAGGATAAGCCTCGCTTTGCCTACAGGGGCTTTATGGTGGACAGCGCAAGGCATATGCAGAGCCTTGAGGAATTGAAAAAAATTATTGATGCCGCCGCACTCTTTAAATTCAATAAATTCCATTGGCATTTAAGCGACGATCAGGGCTTTAGAATCGAGAGCGAAAAATTCCCCCTCTTAAACGAAAAAGGCTCCTGGCGCAAGGGCGATAATTTCGGAAACCTTAAATCCGATAAAATTTACGGCGGCTACTATAAAAAGAGTGAAATCAAGGAAATTGTTTCATACTGCGCCGAAAGATTTATTCAGGTCATACCCGAGCTGGATTTGCCCGGCCACACAACGGCGATTATCAGCGCTTACCCTGATCTTTCCTGCACTAAAAAAGAAATTCCCGTGCAGACCAAGCAGGGAATTTTTGAGGATATTCTCTGTGCAGGAGATGAACGCACTCTGCCCTTTGTTTTTGAGCTTCTTGAAGAAATTCTCCCCCTTTTCCCCGGTGAAATCTTCCACATCGGCGGCGACGAAGCCCCGAAAGCCCGTTGGGAGGCCTGCCCGAAATGCAAAGCAAAAATGCAGGCGGAAAATCTCAAAAACAGCGAGGAACTTCAGGGCTGGTTTACGGCTCAGGTTGTTGATTTTCTTGCCGCCAACGGCAAAAAAGCAACGGTTTGGAACGAGAGTTTAGCCGGAGGCAATCTGCCCTCAGGCGTTTTTGTTCAGCGATGGATGGACAGAAAACACCACAGCGAAGGCTGGGCAAGCAAAGGCGAAAAAATTATCAACAGCGATTTTTACCGCTACTACTGCGATTATCCTTTTTACATGACGCCTCTCAAAAAAACATATAATTATTCCCCCATACCCAAAGGCATTTCAAAGAGCATGGAGGAATTTGTAATCGGCATTGAGGCTCCTATTTGGACTGAATACATAGATAATTTTGAAAAGCTGTGCTACATGATTTTTCCTCGCTTTGCCGCTGTTGCAGAGAGAGCGTGGACAAAGGACTGCCTCTGCAAATTAAAGAGCTTTGAAAATAGATTTGAAGCTGTTTTGCCAATGCTGAAAGCTATGGGTATTGAGCCTGCTCCAATTTCTGATTGCAACCCCAACACTTTAAAAAGGCTTTGCGGCACAATAGGATTTTTCAAGGATAAAATTGATTTGAAAACGCTTACAAATTCTGTAGGCACACAAAATTAAGCAATAAAATGCACTGTCGTTTTCGTATATTATTCCTCCGACGGGTAATCATATTTACTGCGGAGGTGAATTAAAAATGAATTGTTCAAAAGAAAACAAGAGCATCCATTGCAGCGTTGAGCAGTGCCGTCATCATTGCAACAGCTCAAACTACTGCACACTCGATACTGTTTCAATCGGCACACATGAGCCCAATCCCACAATGTGCGAATGTGTTGACTGCAACAGCTTTGAAAAGAAATAAGGGAACTTCAGCCTATGCCAAGTGTCTTAAAAGCACTTGGCATTTTTTATGATTAAGCACAAAAAAGTGTGCAGAAAAATTCTGCACACTTCAGCTTGTCAAAAAAGCATTTTTCGACAAGCTGTGAGACTGCCGAGAAATGATGCCCGATGCCGTTTTCTTCGAGCGATAGGTGTACAAAGGTACTCCGAGCGAGAAAAAACGGCAAGCATAGTGCTTTTTGGCTACATATTTTCGATACAATTCCGCTTAAATGATAGTCAAAGTTAAACGATTGTTTTAACTTAATCTTTTCTGTAATACTTCACTATGCGCTCGGGCGCATTTATCGACAGTCTGAAGTGTGCAGAAAAATTCTGCACACTTTTTAGCTTTTTACAGTAATTCCTTTCTCAGCTGAGCGCCTGATTTTGCGCTGAGATATGAGGGAGGAATATCAAGAATAGTCTTGCAGCCTATAGTATTTTCGCCGTTCATTCTTGCGGCTGCTCTTGCGCAGCAGACTAAAACGCTTGCGGTAAATTCGGGGTTTGAATCAAGCTTCAGGCTGTATTCAATGATGTGGGTATTCTCTGAGTTTGCGCCTGTTTTGCCGCTTCTGATAACAAAGCCGCCGTGAGGAATACCGCTGTGTTTCTCGTTAAGCTCGTCCTGAGAAATGAAGTGAACGGTTGTATCGTAATCGGAAAAATAGTTTGGCATATTTTTGATTTCTGCCTCGATTTTTGCTTTATCTGCGCCCTCTTTTGCAACAACAAAGCACTCTCTTGTATGCTTTTCTCTTGTTGTCAGCTCAGGGTTTGAGCCGCTGCGAACAGCCGCCAAAGCCTCGTCAACGGGAATTGTATACTGCTTGCCGTCTGCAACGCCCTCTACTCGGCGAATAGCATCGGAATGACCCTGGCTTACGCCCTTGCCCCAAAATGTGTAATCTTTGCCATCGGGCAGGATTGCGCCGCCGTAGAGACGGTTGATGGAGAACATGCCGGGATCCCAGCCTGCGGAAATAATGGCAGTTTTGCCGCTTTGCTTTGCCGCCGCATCAACATTATCAAAATGCTCGGGGATTTTTGCATGAGTATCAAAGCTGTCAACAACATTGAAAAGCTTTGCCAAGGCAGGAGTTTGAACGGGCAAATCCGTTGCACTGCCGCCGCAAATAATCATAACATCTATTTTATCGGTCATCTTCTCGGCTTCCTCTGCCTTGAGAACGGGAACACCGGGAGTGTTGATTTTAACTGTTGCGGGGTCACGCCTTGAAAAGACTGCAACAAGCTCCAAATCATCGTTCTGACGGATTGCGTTTTCAACGCCTCTGCCAAGGTTGCCGTAGCCGTAAATACCAATTCTTACCATTATTTTCCCTCCAAAACTTTTAACATACCGTAGAATATAACACACTTTTTTTGCCATTGCAATAATATATTTGCACAAAATTGCTTCACTTTTTACATTTAAAATCATTTTTCTTAAATTATGTTTTTCATTTTTTCTCAAATTATGTTTTATCGGTTGAAATCAGGTTTCCTTTATGATATCATTGTAAAGTATATATCTATTCCTATTTGTTAAGAAAGGTTTGGTGCTTTCGGATGAGGGATGTACCGGAAATTTTCGGCAGCCTTGTTTTTAACGATGATGTTATGAGCGCACGACTGCCAAGAGAGATTTATAAATCACTGCATAAAACCATTGAAGAGGGCACAGCCCTTGATATTACGGTTGCAAATGCTGTTGCCGCCGCCATGAAGGACTGGGCAATCGAAAAGGGCGCAACCCACTACACCCATTGGTTCCAGCCTCTCACAGGTATTACCGCTGAAAAGCACGACAGCTTTCTGACCCCTCAGCCCGACGGCAGAGTTATCATGGAATTTTCCGGCAAGGAGCTGATTAAGGGCGAGCCGGACGCTTCCTCTTTCCCCTCAGGCGGTCTTAGAGAAACCTTTGAAGCCAGAGGCTACACTGCGTGGGACCCTACCTCTTACGCATTTATTAAGGATGATTCCCTTTGCATACCCACTATTTTCTGCTCTTTCGGCGGAGAAGTTCTCGACAAAAAAACTCCCCTTATCCGCTCCATGGAAGAGATTAACGCAAAGGCCGTCCGTTTGCTCCGTATTATGGGTGACGAGCAGGTTACAAGAGTTAACACAACAGTAGGCCCTGAGCAGGAATACTTCCTTGTTGATAAAGAAACCTACAAAAAGCGCCGTGACTTAGTTCTAACAGGCCGCACCCTTTTCGGCGCTAAGCCCCCCAAGGGACAGGAGCTTGATGACCATTATTTCGGCGTAATCAAGCCCCGCGTTATGGCTTTCATGCAGGAGCTCAATGTTGAGCTTTGGAAGCTTGGCGTTTATGCTAAAACCGAGCACAATGAGGCCGCACCGGCTCAGCACGAGCTTGCTCCCGTTTTTGCAACGGCGAACATTGCGGCTGACCACAATCAGCTGACTATGGAAATCATGAAAAAGGTTGCCGACAGGCACGGACTTGCCTGCCTGCTCCACGAGAAGCCTTTCCAAGGCGTCAGCGGCAGCGGCAAGCACAACAACTGGTCCCTTTCCACAAACTACGGCAAAAATCTTTTCAAGCCCGGCAAAAAGCCTCAGGACAACAAAACATTTTTGGTCTGCCTTTGCGCCGTTATTGAAGCGGTTGACAAATACCAGGATTTGCTGCGCATAACAGCCGCAAGCGCAGGCAACGACCACCGTCTCGGAGCTTCGGAAGCTCCGCCTGCAATCATCTCCATGTTCCTCGGCGATGAGCTGACAGAAATTTTAGAAGCTATTGAACGAGGCGAACACGGAGAAAACAAAAAGGCGGAAACTGTTCTTACAGGCGTTGAGGTTCTGCCCGATGTTAAAAAGGACACAACCGACCGCAATCGCACCTCTCCTCTTGCATTTACCGGCAACAAGTTTGAGTTCCGTATGCTGGGCTCAACCTTCTCCATTGCCGATGTGAATATAGTTCTCAACACCGCTGTTGCCGACGCTTTTGAACGCCTTGCCGACAGGCTTGAGGGCGCAAAGGACATTGAGGCTGAGCTTGATAAATGGATGAGCGAAACCATAACAGCTCACAAGCGCATAATCTACAATGGCAATAACTACACCCAGGAATGGATTGACGAAGCTCACCGCAGAGGGCTGTTTGACCTCAAATCAACTGCCGATGCAGTACCTCATTTTGTAAGCGAAAAGAATGTTGGGCTTTTCACAAAGCACAAGATTTTCACAAAGAGCGAAATCGTTTCCCGCTGTGAAATCATGCTGGAAAATTACTGCAAGGTGCTTCATATCGAAGCTCTCACAATGCTTGAAATGGCTCGCAAGGATATTCTTCCCGCCGTTGTCAGCTACACTAACGAGGCTGCAAAGAGCGTAAAGCTCAAAAAGGATATCGGCATCAGCCTTGAAAACGATGCAGCCCTTGACCTTTGCGGCAAGCTTTCCGCTCTCACAAACAGCCTTTATGAGAAAACAAACGCTCTTGAAGCGGCGATTGACGGTGAAAACAAAGCCACAGGCAGCTTAGAGGCCTCTGCCTATTACAGAGATGAGCTTGTGCCTGCCATGAACGCTTTGCGTGCCGTTGCAGACGAGCTTGAAACCATGGTCGCCGAAAAGCATTGGCCCTATCCCACTTACAGCGAATTGCTGTTTAATATCTAATATTTGAATGTATTATACAAAAACCCTATGAGTTTTATCGACTCATAGGGTTTCGGCTTTTTTTCATAAGTAAAGCGGATAGAAACAGGAAAGCCGCCGGCAGAATATTTCAGCCCTGAATCTCGCTTGAAATTCAGGGCTGTTTAACTCACTGAGCCTCTGATCGCATGAAGTGAGAGGCTGTATTTCACATTTGTTCCAAAATATAGTTTTTAACATCTTCAAGCTTGCTTTTTTGCCATTGGTTTTCCTCTGCTTTTGCGGCAAGAGGACAAATTATATAGAAATCAAGGGTTTCTCCGGGAACACGACCCGTTCGCAAAGGCTCGGCAAAATGCTCTGCCCATTGCTCCTCGGTTGCATTTTTAAAAATTTCAGGCTTTAAATATGTCATCTGCCGTTTGGTTGCGGCAATCAGCATCTTTGCGGAAAGAGGAGCAAGAAGCTCATATTCCTCCTGCTGAACATCTACGAAAATCCGAGGAATCGACCCTTTGACAATATGCTCCTCCCCACGAACTATTTTCAGTCCCATAGGCTCATAGGTGAACTCGTTTTCGGTGAAGTTGAGCTTGACAAGCACACCGATATCCGTGTTAAACTGCGAACGCTGATAATCCGTATCAAAAATGAAATTGCCTAAGGAATAGAAAATAATCTTATCCCCTACGGTTTCGTAATTCATGGGAACATGGGGATGATGGGCAACAACAATATCTGCGCCCATCTCAAGATATTTGTGGTATCGCTCCCTCGTATAAGGTGAGGGCAGAGGGGTAAACTCCTCACCTGCGTGAGCAACAACAATGCACCAACGGCAGGTCTTTTTTATCTCGTCGATAGTGTCCTGAATTGCGTCAAGGTCGCTCCAGCTGTAACAGCCGGGCTTGTTTTCGTCTGCCTTGCGGCAGGCTCGCTGATACCCTACGCCGAACATACCTATTCCGCCTGCCTCGTCTAAAATAACGGGCTTGCGTGCTTCGTGAATATTCATTCCTGCGCCTATTGTTCGAACGCCTAAATCGGCGGCGGTTTTCAGGGTGCTTTCAATTCCGTATTCCCCTGCGTCCATAATATGATTGTTGCAGATATTCCAAATATCAGCCCCCATATTTTGCAAAACCTTGACTGCGGCAGGGTCGATGGTGTGGAGCAGCTGCTGTACGCCGCTTTTTGTGGTGTTCTGCTCAGCTTTTGCAACAGGGCCTTCAACATTGGCAATAACATGGTCAGCACTGTGCAAAAATTCCAAAATCTCTTTTGAAATCAGCTCGGCATCGTCCCATTTGCCGTACATATAGCGGTCAAAGCCTATGTCGCCTGTAAAAACCAAGGATGCTTTATCTTTCATTCAGCTTTCCTCTTTCTGTTTTCTGTTAATGCTCTCTTTGAAGCATATGTTATCACAAAAACAGCTCAAAAGCAACAAAGAATATCAGGGCAGAACACCTGCTTGAGTTAAATAAATCGGAATTTGCAGAAACATATATTTACTCCCTCAGCCACGGCTTACGCCGTGCCAGCCCCCTCAAGAGGGAGCCCATTCGCTGAAACTTTGCTGTAGTATAGCCTCCCTCTTGAGGGAGGTGGATTTTGCGAAGCAAAAGACGGAGGGAGTAAAAGAGTTATATTGCTAAGTTAGTGCTATTGTGACCCTTATAAATACCGATTTATTAAGCCATTTTCATTTTTCATGATTACAATTATATAACAAAAAGCAAGAACCTCAACAACGCAATTTGCGTGTCGAGGCTCTCGATTGGTCGGAGTGAAGAGATTCGAACTCCCGACATCCTCGGCTTCGCCGCCTCTTGCGGTTCCCAAAATTTTTTGCTCGCTTTTCGCTTCGCAAAATTTTGACCGCTGCGCCTATTCGTGCTCCCTGCTTCCGCCACCGGCGGCGGTCGCACTCATAGCCCAAAGCAGACGCCTGCTTTGTGAGCATTTTTTAAGCCTGATTTTTCATAAAAAAACAGAACTCTCCGCCTGATGGCTTTGAGTTCTGTTTGGTCGGAGTGAAGAGATTCGAACTCCCGACATCCTGCTCCCAAAGCAGGCGCGCTACCAACTGCGCTACACCCCGATTTTATTGATTTTGCGAACCATGCCTAATAATTATATTAGAAAGTGCCGCATCTGTCAAGCAAAATTTAGCGGCACTTTGATATCAGCCGTTCTGCCGCCTTTCGCACCCGTTCATCCTTATGATTCTTCACTTTTTGGGCATAGGGCAGATATTCTTCCGGCTTTTCTGTATTTGCCATTACATTAAGAGTCAGCGCCAACAGCCTTGACGGGCGCAGATAGTTGCCGCCTAAAATATCTCTGTAAGGCTCGCAACCTTTTTTGCCCGAATTAAAGGCTTCAAAAAGGTTTTTAAGCCTAAATAGCTCGGCTTCTTCCTCGGTCATTTTCCTCTCGGTGAGCTCTTTATTAAAGGGACAAAAACGCTGGCAGACATCGCAGCCCCAAAGGTTCACTCCTGCGGCGGAAGCAGCCTTTTCATCGGAGAAGAAGCAGTTATCTTGCGCACGCCTTGTACAGCGCTCATAATCTATCTTATCGTCTTGCAGGCACTTTTGAGGGCAAAGCTTTTCGCAAATTCTGCAGTTTACGCATTTTTTCGCAAGAGAAGGCTGCTTATAAAGCTGTTCAACGCTTATTTCCTTTGCAAAAACGCCCTTTATTCCAACTATTTCCATTGCAAAGCGAGTTCCGAATTTTTCGTTTGCCACAAGGGTGCTTCTCAGCCAAACTCCGAGTCCTGCCGCAACCGCAATGTGCTTATATGAATATTCACACCGAAAAGTTTCAAAGCCTGCCGCCTCAAACAGGCCGGCAAGCTCTTTACGCAAAAAATACGCGCGGTTTGAAACCACATAATAGCTATCAATAAAAGCGTAGCCCTTCGGCGGTGCTTCAAGCTGATTATAGGAAAGGTCAAACACAATATATGTGTTGCCCTCAACGCTTATTTCTGCCCATTCTGCGCCGTTTTCCTTGAGTTTTTGCTCTGCCGAATCAATCATTTTTCTGCCCTTTCGGCTCTATAATTTCCCGTGCAATATAAATCGGTCTGTTCTTGCCCTGCTCGTAGGTTTTTGCCAGATATTTGCCGATTATGCCGATGCAGATTAGCTGCAAAGAGCCAAAGAGCATAACTAAAAACAAAATCAGCGAATCACGGCCAAAGCTGTCATACAAGCTGAAAAGACTTGATATTATGCGAACTAACAGATAAATTACGCTTATAACTCCGCCTAAGCCGCCAAGCACGAGGGGCAATGAGAGAGGAGCTGTGGAAAAAGCCATAATACCGTCAACAGCATAGCTGAATAGCTTTTTAAAAGACCAACTGCTTTCGCCTGTTGCTCTTGCCTCCGCCTTATAGGGGATATATTCCGTATTAAAGCCAACCCAGGAGAGCAAGCCCTTTGAAAAGCGGTGGTATTCACCCAAAGACAGCACGGCGTCAGCCATACTGCGGCGGAAAGTGCGAAAATCGCTTGCGCCCTGAGTGAATTTTGTTTGAGAAACGGAATTTATAATCTTATAAAAGCTTGATTTGAAAAAAGACAAAGTGCCGCTCTCACTGCGCTCCTCCTGAAAGGCGGCAACACAGTCCAGCTTAGGGTTTTCCTCCAACCGCTTAACCATATAAGCAGCTATTTCCGGGCGCTGCTGCAAATCAGCATCAATAAGGCAGACATAATCTCCCTTTGCGTGCTGAATGCCTGCATACATTGCAGCCTCTTTGCCGAAATTACGGGAAAAGCTGATAATTCGTATATTTTTGTCGGACTCTGCGTGCAATTTCTTAAGTTCATTTGCGGTTGTATCCTTTGAGCCGTCATTGACAAAGACCATTTCATAATCATAGCCCTCGTTATCAAATACAGCCGCTGCCGTATCGTGAAAAAGGCGCACATTTTTCTCCTCATTATAGCAGGGTACAACAAGAGACAGTTTCATTCTTCAATCACTCATTCCTTTTTTAACAACAATAATTATTATTTACATTAATTAAACTTAATTCCGCTCAATTTTCGAATTTCTTTCATAACCGTGCTTACCCTCAGCGCCATTTGTGAGGCTTCCTTATACTGCTCAGCGGTTTCTTCGGGCATTGTCGCAAAATCCAAAAACGCCTGAGCCTCGTGGGACATTATTATATGCTTTTCGGTTTCACCTACAACCTCAACAGGCTCGCCGCCTTTGCGGCAAAAGCGTATTCCGTTGAGCTGAGAAATGGAATCAATGGTAACCGTACCGCCATCGCCTATAATTTCGCTGCCGCAAAAGCCTTGGGCAAGCTTCGACCAAGTCATAGTAAGAAGCATATTATCGTATTTGAAAACGGTTGTGCCGTTGCCGTCTGCGCCGCTCTCCAAAAAGCTTGCCGTGCTCCATATGCTTTTTGGCATACCGAACAAATCGAGGGCAGGATAGATGCAGTAAATGCCCAAATCCATAAGGCAGCCCGTTGCAAAGGCAGGGTTGAAGATATTCGGGTTTTCGCCGCGCTTATACGCAGGGTATTTTGACGAAAGCTGTGAAAAATCAAAATGTGCGCTTGTGATATTTCCCAGAGCCTGCATGGACGCCTTGAGCTTGGGGCGAACGGGATTGAACATATACATTATGGCTTCCATATAGACCTTACCGTTTTGCGCTGCAAGCGTCTGAAGCTCGGCAAGCTGTTCCGGCTCCACGGTAATGGGCTTTTCGCACAGGACATGCTTGCTTGCCTGCAAGAGGAGCTTGCTCTGCTCATAGTGCAGGGAATTAGGGCTTGCAACATAGACCGCCTCAACATCTGCGTTTCTCGCCAAATCACGCAAATCCACAAACACACGGGGCGCACCGAATTTTTCCGCCAAGGCTTTGCCCTTTGAGTAGCTTCGGGAATAAACGCCGAGCAGCTCCATGCCCTCAACAAGCTGTGCACCTAAAATAAATTCTTCCGTTATCCAACTTGTGCCGATAACTGCGTATTTCATAGTTTTATTATTCCTTTTATCCGTAAAAATCTGCGATATATTTTTCAACATCTGCCCTTGTGCCGCTAAACGGACCGGGAGTTTCCATTTTGAGAGAAACCGTTGCCGTTGCGGTGAGCAGAGCTTCGGGAATATTCTTGCTGAGCCTTTCGCAAATATAGGCGGCAAAGGTTGTATCTCCTCTGCCTGTTCTGCCGCTGAGATTGCGAGCCTTTATGGGGCAGGTGTAAAATTCTTTCCCGTCATAGACCAAAACTTCAGTATTGTGGGTTATGAGAATTTCTTTTGCGCCCCAGGAGTGCATTATTTTTGCGGCTTCTTTTCTGTCATCCGTGCCTGTGAGGATTTCCGCCTCAGCCGCATCGGTTTTCAGGAAAGTTATATAGGGCATAAGCTCTTTTTTCTCTGCCCAATCTTCAAAAAACATCTTGCCGTCTGCGGGATTTACATGGCGCAGGAAGCCCTGAACATCAACGGCAACCTTGCCCATTTTTGCGGCAGCTTTTAAAAGCTCACCGTTAAAATCGCCGAATACCAAGCCTGCAAAATGGTAAATTTCTGCTCTTGTTTCGGGCAAATCGTCAGCAGTAAACGGTGTTCCGACACTGGAGCAGGTGCTGTTGCGGCGCTCTTTATCCGCCGTCAAATAAACATTGACCATATTTGAGGGGGAATCACACCAAGTACAAAATATGTTTTCCTCGCCAACAGCCAATGCGCTGAGCCTTGCTTTTTCGCTCTCCGGCAGTTTAGTAACAGCGGCAACCCTATGTCCTAAGCCAACGGCAGAGGCAGAGGAATAAAGCACTGCGCCGCCGTACTGCTCGATAGTGTTGCCCAAATGGTCAGTATTGAAATCCTTAGTGATGTGACCTATAATAATTGACTCGTAAATCATATTTCTTCCAATGACCTTTCAAATTTTTCTCTCAATTCTTCTTTTACTGTACCTTTTAGCAGATTTAGCTTTATAATTTCGCGACATTTATCATAGGACTCCGTCATAAAATCCCCTGAAATAACATTTGCGCTTTCAAGATAGAAAGGATTATTCTTTATACCGTTTATTATATCCGCAAAATATGGTTGTAAAGACTTATCAAGCTTGCGAGGATTGGTCAAACCGACTTCAGTTCCGAAATTTGGAGTCTGCTGGGTCTGAAACCAATAGATTCCGTCCGTCTGCGTGTTGTCAAAATGGCTGAGAACTTCTTTTGAAAAAGCTTCCGCCTTTTTGCCGTGAAGTGCCGGATCCCAGGGAAAAATCTGCTCGCCGTCCCTGCACCAGCGGTAAGCATTGCGGTAATTAATAATAATGAAACGCTTGCCGCTTTCACGAATTTTTTTGAAAGTAATTTCACTTACGCTTTCATAATCCGTGAAGCAATATTTATCCGCATCTAAATATTTCTGAATAAGCTCTTCCACTAAGCAGTCATCAGCAGGATAGGTCAAGCTGATTGGGCCTATTTTTTGGGGATAATATTCTCTCATATCAAGGATGAAAAACTCGCTGTCATTTTCATCAATCATTCTGCGCATGCTCTCTAAGCCCTCTGCAAGAGGTCTGCCCTTTGCAAGGCCGTGGCTGAGAATTACGCCGCATTTTTTATCGCCTCGGTAGCGTATGCAGAAATGGCGTACACCGTGAGCAAATTGGTCATAAAATGTGCCGTCCTGACAGCAAGCCATGGAGTTCATGCCGTAGCTGCCTGCGTTGTGTGAGCCGGGCATTATAACCTGAGTTATCTTTACATCGTCTTTAATGTAACTCATCCAATTTCTGTAAATCATTTCTAATTCTCCGTCATTTCATAGAATTTGTTTATCTCTTCTTCATTTCCGATTTTTTCTTTTTTCAGGTTTTCGCTCAGGGTTTTTCTCAGGGTCTCATCTTTCAGCAGTTTTTCAATTTTTTCAGCAACGCTCTGTGCGTCAATCTCGGCAAGCAGAGCCGTTTTTTCATCGGTCAGCTGGTCGAGCACCGTTGTGAACTTAGTTGCAACTATTGGCTTTGCGAAGCACTTTGCCTCATCAATGGCTATGGATTTGCCCTCGTAATAAGACGGCTGTACATACACATACTTACACTAATAATTAGAATTTATTATAATATTGAAAACATAAAAAGTCAATACACGCCCATCTGTCTGTTGACAAAGCCGCCCATATTTTGGTATCATAAACAGCGAAAGGAATCGGCGTTCGGTGCGTTTTTCACAAAAAATGCCGCAGGGTAAACAAATATGTTAGATATAGCTTTAGGCAAATGGATTTGCCATGTTGACACCTTCATTTTCAGCGGAGATATAAAGCTGAATGTTAAAAACAAAAACGGCGAATATGATTTTGAGCTTGATATGCCCGGCTTTAATATGCCGAATTTTGAAATAATCTCAATCAGCGAAACTGCCGATTCCGTTGCGGCAACAATTTTTGTGCCAACGCTGAAAAAGGAAGCAGAAATTAATGTAAAATTTACAGGAGATACGGTTAACGGTTACATTAAGGTGCCTTTTATGGGCAAAATAAAAATCAAAAACGGCAAAAAAATCAGCGGCTGACAAATGCAAACAATCGGAGAAATATAAATGAGCAAAACTAAAACCCGCTTAAGGCAAAATCTCATAGGCGACAAGGCGTTTTATGCCCGTGTTTTCGCCATAGTTTTGCCCATAATGATACAAAACACAATAACAAATGTGGTCAGCCTGCTCGATAACATAATGGTCGGACGGGTAGGCACTTTGCAGATGTCTGCCGTTGCCATTGATAATCAGCTTCTTTTCGTTTTCAACCTCTGCATTTTCGGCGGCTTAGCCGGCGCAGGCATCTTTGCAACTCAGTTTGCAGGCGCAAAGGACAGCAACGGCGTTCGGCATTGCTTCAGGATAAAGCTGATGATAGGTTTTGCCATGCTGGTTGTTGCGGCGGTAGTTTTTCTTGCCTTGCCCGGTCAGCTGATTTCCATGTATCTTGCGCAAGGAACTGCTCCCGATGCCGCTGAAGCAACCCTCGAATACGGCTTGAGCTATCTGCAAATAATGCTTGTAGGCCTTGTGCCTTTCACTCTTTCGCAGGTTTATTCCAGCACTCTGCGAGAGCTTGGAGAAACTAAAATCCCCATGGCTTCGAGCATTATTGCTATTTTTATAAATTTCGTTTTCAATTATCTTTTGATTTTCGGCAAATTAGGTTTTCCGAAATTAGGCGTATCGGGCGCCGCAATCGCAACCGTTCTTTCACGCTTTGCGGAAGCGTTAATTATTGCTGTATTTACTCATAAGAATTACAAGCGTTTTGAATTTATTAAAGGCGCATATAAAAGCGCTTTCGTGCCAAAGGAGCTCATGGGAAGCGTTATGCGCAAGGGTATGCCCTTGCTGGTCAACGAGTTTTTGTGGTCATCGGGCATGGCGGTGCTCTCACAGTGCTATTCCGTGCGAGGCTTAGAGGTTGTTGCGGCAACAAATATTTCCAGCACCGTTGCCAACCTGTTCAATGTAGTTTTTATATCCATGGGCAATGCGGTAGCAATTATGGTAGGCCAGCACCTCGGTGCAAACCAAATTGCAAAAGCGAAGCAAACAGCATGGCAGCTCATTTCTTTCACGGTTTTTGCCTGCACAATAACCGCCGTAATCATGTCGGCTTTTGCCCCTTTAATACCGCAGATTTACAACACAGAAGAAAATGTTCGGCACATGGCAACGCAGTTTTTGCTCATAGTTGCTGCGCTTATGCCCTTCTTTTCTTTCTCGCACAACTGCTATTTCACTTTGCGCTCAGGGGGCAGAACAGGAATAACCTTTGCTTTTGACAGCGGCTTCACTTGGGTTGTCGCCGTCCCTACGGCATATATTCTGGCAAATTTCACCGATATGAATATTTTTATGCTGTTCTTCATCGTTCAGGCTCTTGAAATTATAAAATGCTCAGTTGCGTTTGTCCTTGTCAAAAAAGGCGTTTGGGTCAGAAATATAATTGACGATAAAATCGAATAAAAAAACTGCTCCCGCAAATGCAGGAGCAGATAAGAATCAATAACCTACTTCAGGCTTTTTTTCTTCTTAAAATAAACTGAAACAGAAACAACAAAAACAGCAATAAAAGCACAGCCGCCGATTATCGTAAACACTGGAAGAATGTCGCTTACTCTGCTGAAAAAGCTCTCATTCTGTAGCTGATAGCTTACGGACAGCGTTTCATCATCAAATGCTATATTTCTCCGCACGGCATATTCATTTATATCGTCAATAACATTTTCGGCCTTGAAATTCTCTGCTTCTTCAGCGCTTTTAAAGCGGATTTCTTCTTCTGCACCGATTAAAGCTTGAGTCCTGTTGAAACCGCCGTTGCTGTATTCAAAGGTATCTCCTAAAGGCACAGCATATATCGTATATTCTCCTGTTTCGTCAGAATATACCTCATCAATAATTCTGTAAAAGGTCTTTTCTGCCGTTATATAGTCTTTCAGCTTGCGGTATTCTCTTTCGGCTTCTTCCTCGCTGTCATATTGATAACCGACGCCGTCCGGGAAGCTGTAAATCGCGTATGCCGAAGCTTCGTGCCATACGGAAACGAAAGGTAAAATAAAGGAAACTAAAACGACAGCAATAAGAACAATTGCAGTTATTTTAATGTGTTTTCTGCGGTAACATTTTTGTTCCGGAGAAAGACCTTTCTCTGTTATGTTGAACTTTTTGTTTAAAATCGAACGGACAAAATATGCAATTATGCCGCCGATAACAGCCGTTGCCGGCAACGCAGCGAAAAGAAAGGACGGAGCATCCATAATAACATCAAGTATCAGACCCTCTAATGTTACTGCCACTAAAAATGTGACACAGGTAATATAGTTTATACATTTTTTTATATTTTTCTCTGCCAATTCATTTTCACTAATGTATTCACTGTGTAATCCGGAAATAAGATTATTAAAGGCAATCAATGAAACTGCAATCGAAACAGCGGACAAAATCAATATAATTGCATATCCGAACCATAAAACATTGTAATTGTAAATAATATCACATATTACATAAGCCATTATAAGAGCCGCACTGCTCAGAATAATTGAAACAATAGATTGATTGGTAAACTTAACAACTGCTTTTTCAACTAAATATTTAATTCTTTCAGTGCTTTTGACATCTGTCTTTTCTTCATCAAATGTTTTGATTACTCTTTCCCCGCGCAAAAGCTCATCAACGGAAACAGAATAGAGCTCGGCAATCGCAGGCAGCATAGAGATTTCAGGATAGCCCTCGTTACATTCCCATTTGCTGATAGTTTTATTTGATACATTTAATTTATCAGCAACTTGTTGTTGAGTTAATCCCTTTGCTTTTCTTAACGCCGCCATGAATGAGCCCATAGTTTTCTTTTCCATACAATACACTCCTTTGTTGTTTATTTGCTTATATTCTCCGGCAAAGAGACTTGTTTTTCAACACATTATTCGTGGAATTTGTCTGCGATTCGTGGATTTATGGGATCTGCAAGGTTTAAAGAATATTTTTCTGATTATATCACATCTGCGCAAAACAAATCAACCGGAAGACATATCCTTGTGCTTGCAATTTAAGTACGAGGATTCAGTTAGTTAAAAATGCCATCCTGATTTTTTCAGAATGGCATTTTTTGATACAATATATAGTTTGCAGCTGTTTATTGAGATTTATTTCTCAATTTCCGGCACTTTGTCTACCTGAACTACTTCCTGCATTGTTACCTGCTCTTTTTCGTATTTAGGTGCGTATTTATCCTGATAGTAGCTCTCGTTTTTGCTCTCAAAGCTGCCGTCGGGTTGATAGGTTATAACCGTGCAGCCACGCTGAGAGCCCAATTTGCTTATGCCCACATAGGCAAGATAATCAACGCTCATGCCGTAGCTCAGGCGTATGCCCTTATAATCAACGGAAAAGTTATTTTTATGGTCGTGTCCGCAGAAAATGCCCTTTGTTGAGCCAAGCTCTGTCATGGCCTCAAATAAGCTGTCCTCGCCGATGCCGGGGAAGACAATGTTGCTGCCCTCGCCTGCAACGCCGTGAATGTATTTAACATTCTCCGAGTCTTTAAAGCCGTTATCAATGTATTCATACCATGCATCGCGGTATTCAGCGAGGGGAATGTGGAAAAACGCAGTAGATTTAACAGTTTCGCCGCCGTTTTGTTCGTTGAATTTCTTGACATTCGCCTTATACCATTCAACCTGACTTTCCTTGATATTGTCGTATTTCCAGAAAATTCCGAAATAATCGCCGTCTGTATATGAATGGCTGTCAAAAACATAAAGGCTTTGAGTAATTTTGCCCTGTGAATTTTTAACATTGATTACATAGTTGCCGTAGCCGTCAATATCCTCAGGACCTCTCTGATACAGGCAGTATTTAAAGCCGCTGTTTTCATAGAAATCGGAAATTTTTTCACGGCTAAAGTAGCTGTAAGCCTCCGTATCGTGATTGCCGAAGCAAACAGTCCAGTAAACGCCGAGCTGTTCCATAAGAGCCGCAAAAGTTTTTGCGCCTGTCTTGTTGTTAAATGTGCCTGCCTGGAAAGGAACGGGATAGGCAATATCACCCGTAGCTATAACTAAATCGGGCTTTTCCGCCTCAACCATAGCCGCAACAGCGTTTAAAGCTTTTGCGTCCT
The DNA here is from genome assembly GCA_949297075.1 of uncultured Oscillospiraceae bacterium. GTDB lineage: Bacteria > Bacillota > Clostridia > Oscillospirales > Acutalibacteraceae > UBA8612. Next base: position 27,409 of record CASFRX010000050.1, read on the forward strand.
TCTCAAGGGACATCCAGCCGCCGCCGATGTGAATATCGGTCAGCTGTAAAACCTTGAATTCTTCGTCGGTTGTAAAAGTCCAGTTGCCATCTTCATCCTTTTGGGGAATAAGCTGATTTTCGATTTGCACCTTGTCAAAGCTTCTCGCTTTTTTGATGTTATTGCTGCTGCCTATTGCCGTAACAGCAACTGTTGCTAAAATAAATGCGGCAAAAACCAAAGCTATAATACCAATAGCCTTGCGTGCTTTTTTTGCTTTCATTATACAAAATTCCTTTCGTGCGTCTTTACCTATATTTTATAAATCGGCTAAACGGTTGTCAACAGAAAATGAAAAATAAAAATTTTAAAAAAACTCTTGACTTAGGGTTCTTTTTATGGTATATTAGTCGAGCGTTAGTTCGCTGGTGTAGCTCAGTTGGTAGAGCAGCTGATTTGTAATCAGCAGGTCGGGGGTTCGAGTCCGTCCACCAGCTCCATTTTAATAAGGGAGAGTTCCCGAGCGGCCAAAGGGAACAGACTGTAAATCTGTCGTCACTGACTTCGGTGGTTCGAATCCACCCTCTCCCACCATTTCGAGTGTTCATTACGGATTTAAGTGATGAACACTCTTTTTCTTTGCTGAAAATCATATTTTTATTGGTCGCAGACTTTTTAGGGTCTGCGACCTTTTTATGTTTTATGCCGTTACGCTTTCGGGTAATGCTTTTGGTATATAAGTCACCGCTACTCCCTGACGGGTATCGTTGCTGAACAGTTCTTCCTCTTGTATCGGAAGTTCAATATAACCCACAAAGCGGTAGTAAATAACAATTCTCTGCGTTTTGTTTTTGCCCGTACCCTCTGTTTCATAAACATCAATATGATCAATGAGTTCGTGAAGCAACGGTGCAGTTATTGTTTCCATACGCATAAACTTTCGTATTGCTGAAGCAAAGGTTTCTTTGTCCTGCTCTTTGTTTTTCAGAAGAACAATATCATCACGGAGTTTGGAAATTCTTACTTTCAGTTCGGCTCTTTCAACCTCATATTTGCGTGACATGTGCATAAACCATTCATCCGTTACCTTGCCGCTTGCGTTATCCTCATAGAGCTTTTCATACAGACTTGCTACCTTTTCCTGCCTTGACAGACATCTCTGCAGTTCACTCTGCAAATACTTTTGCTCTGTAAGCATATCCTTATTGGTTTTCTGTGACAGTATTTCTGCGAAGGCTTCTTCGTCATATTTCAGATACGATACCATCTTTTTAAGTTCAAGCATTACAATTTGTTCAATCGCATCAGCTCTGACATAGTGTCTGCTTTTGCAGCTGCCCCTATAATCCTTGTAATAGTTGGAACAGCTGAAATAGTGGATATCCTTGTTTCGTGTGTTCACATGAAACCATAGCTTTTTACCACAATCGGCACACCGCAGAAAATCACAAAATATGTTCTTGTCACCATTCTCGGGTTTAGGGTCTCTTCGTTTGCATTTCTTGACTATCTGCTGTACCCTTTCGAATGTTTCACGGTCAATTATAGGCTCATGAACATCTTTGAAAATCTTCCAGTTCTCCTCAGGATTCAAGTGTCTTGTTTTGTTCTTGAAAGATTTTGAGTATGTCTTGAAATTGATTACATCTCCGCAGTATTCTTGACGGGATAAAATCTGACCGATAGTTGAGCTTTTCCATTTGTACGGATTAGGCTGTACCTTTTTACCGCCTCTGCCGATACCTCTGTCTTTCCAATATGCGGTACAGTTTTTAATTTCTCTGTCCTGCAGAGTCCTTGCAATTTTGTCCTGACCGTAGCCTTCAAGATAAAGCCTGAAGATTTCTTTGACAACTGCTGCGGCACCCGGTTCTATTATCCATCTTTTAGGATTTTCAGGGCTTTTCATATATCCGTAAGGCGGTTGAGATAACGGCTCACCCATATTACCTCTGATTCTTTTTGCTGAGCGTACCTTCTTTGAAATATCTCTTGCATACATCTCGTTCATAACATTTTTGAACGGGATGATTTCATTTTCACCATCAGCACTGTCAACCAAATCTGTAATGGCGATGAAGCGGATATTGTTTTCGGGGAAGTATGATTCTGTGTAAAGACCAACCTCAACATAGTTTCTTCCGAATCTGGACATATCCTTAACAATAATGGTTGAGATATATCCCGCTTCTACATCCCCCATCATTCGTTTGAAGTCAGGTCGGTTGAAAGATGAAGTTAGATAACGATACTTTTGAAAACACAGAAAAATCAAGGTTTTTCGTACGACAGACAAGCCGGTATTATACTAAAACAGAATACAGACCGTAAAAAGCGGCGTTTCTCACTTCCCAAACGGAAGAAAAGGAACGCCGCTTTTTTTATGCCCTTTTGTTACGGAGTAGGGGCGAAAAAAGGCTTGTATTTCAAGGCTTTACAGAGCGAGGTTTTAAGGGGGCAAGGGATTTATACCTTTTCCCTCAAAAATGCCGTTTAACTCCGTAACGAAATCAAAGCAAAGGAGTGAAAGGACTATGGCAGTTTTCAGAGTGGAACGCAACACGGGATATACCGTAATGAGCAACCACCACCTACGCAATAAGGAATTGACCTTAAAAGCAAAGGGGCTGCTTTCTCAAATGCTGTCGCTGCCGGAGGATTGGGATTACACCCTTGCGGGGCTGTCCTACATCAACCGTGAAAGTATCGACGCTATCCGTACTGCCATTTGGGAGCTTAAAAAAGCGGGATATATCACAAGGAGGCAGGGGCGCGACGATAAAGGCAAAATGACCGCCATTGAATATACGATTTACGAGCAGCCGCAGTTGGAAAAGCCGATATTGGAAAATCCAACAACGGATAAACCGATATTGGAAAATCCGACATCGGGAAATCCGACGTCGGAAAATCCAACGCAAATAAATAAAGATATATCAAAAACTGACTTACCAAAAAAAGAAAAATCAAATACGGATTTATCAATTACCCATTCCATTCCTATCCATTCCCTAAATCCCTTGCCTTATGGCGAGGACGCGGCGGAGCCGGAAAGGAAGCGAAAGGAAAAGAACGACGCATACAGAGTGTATGAGGAAATCATCAAGGACAATATCAGCTATGACATTCTACTGCAAGATAATCCCCTTGACAAAGACCGCCTGAATGAAATCGTTGACCTCATTTTGGAAACCGTCTGTACCGCAAGGAAGCAGATACGCATTGCAGGCGACGATTACCCGGCGGAGCTTGTCAAGGCAAAGTTTATGAAGCTGGACAGCGAACATATCCGCTTTGTGCTTGACTGTATGCGTGAGAACACAACGAAAATCCGAAACATCAAGCAGTATCTGAAAGCGGTGCTATTCAACGCACCGTCTACCATTGACAACTACTATACTGCCCTTGTCGCTCACGATATGGCAAGCGGCAAAATCTGAAAACAGGAGGACTAAAAGCTATGATACAGAAAACAGGAGCTTTGGTATTTGACGAGCATACCGACCGTTACGACATTCGCTTTGATATTGCCGACTATTACGGCGGCCTGCATTGCGGGGAGTGCTTGGAGGTATTCATAGGCGGCAAATGGAAGCCTACCCGCATTGAGTACGGGAATAATTGGTATCTTGTGGGTATTCGTGCCGAGGACTTGAACGGCCTGCGCGTTCGCATTTAAGAATATCACGGCACTACCGGGAAAGGAGGACGGTAAACAATGCAGGACGAAATCAACGAAAAAGTGGTTGCGCTCTCTATCAAGGGCGGCAAGCTGACCGCCGCCACGCTTCAAAAGGCTGTCAAAGCTATGCTTGCACAGATGAAGAAGCAGAAAGACAAGCAGCCGCAGGGCAAGCAGACCCTAAAACAGCTTGCGAAACAGAACGCGGGACTATCCAACATTGAGATAACGAGCGAGAATATCAAGGCTTTTGAGCATACGGCAAAAAAATACGGCGTTGACTTTGCTTTGAAAAAGGATACTGCCGAGCAGCCGCCCCGTTACCTTGTCTTTTTCAAAGGACGGGACGCAGACGCGCTGACCGCAGCTTTCAAGGAATTTTCGGCAAAGAAGCTGACGCAGGAACAAAAGCCCTCTATCCGCAAGGTATTAGCCGCGTTCAAGGAAAAGGCAAAGGAACTTAATGCTAACCGTCAACAGACAAAACACAAAGACAGGGGGATTGACAGATGAAGCCCGAAATCAAAAAACTGCTTATCCTAAATGCCCCGTATCTTATCTTTGTGTATGCCTTTGATAAAATCGGGCAGGCGTTCAGACTTGCGCCGGGGGCTGACCTCTCCGGCAAGCTCTTATCTATCGGGGACGGTTTTGCAGCCGCTTTTTCAAATGCCCTGCCGAGCATACACCCCATAGATTTACTTATCGGCATTGCAGGCGCGGTTATTGTAAGGCTTGCGGTGTATCTGAAAGGCAAAAACGCAAAGAAATACCGCAAAGGTGTGGAGTACGGCTCTGCCCGTTGGGGGAACAGCGAGGATATAAAGCCGTATATCGACCCCGTATTTGAAAACAATGTGCTATTGACACAGACCGAACGGCTGATGATGTCAAGCCGACCGAAGCACCCGAAATATGCAAGAAACAAAAATGTGCTTGTAATCGGAGGAAGCGGAAGCGGCAAGACAAGGTTTTTCGTCAAGCCTAACCTTATGCAAATGCACTCAAGCTACGTTGTAACCGACCCGAAAGGCACCGTCTTAATCGAGTGCGGGAAGCTCTTGCAGCGCGGCGGGTACAAAATCAAAGTGCTGAACACTATCAATTTCAAAAAGTCAATGCGGTACAATCCCTTTGCTTATATCCGCAGCGAAAAAGATATTTTGAAACTTGTAAATACCATAATCGCAAACACCAAAGGCGACGGAGAAAAAAGCGGCGAGGATTTTTGGGTAAAGTCCGAACGCCTTTTTTATTGCGCTCTTATCGGATATATCCATTACGAAGCGCCGGAGAATGAAAAGAATTTTACCACCCTGCTTGAAATGATAAACGCAAGCGAAGCCCGTGAGGACGACCCGGAATTTCAATCCCCCGTTGACCTTATGTTTGAACGGTTAGAGGAAAAAGACCCGGAACATTTTGCAGTAAGGCAGTATAAAAAATTCCTGCTCTCGGCGGGAAAAACACGCAGCTCAATTCTTATTTCTTGTGGCGCAAGGCTGGCACCTTTTGACATACGGGAATTGCGCGAGCTTATGGAAACCGACGAAATGGAGCTTGACACCATAGGCGACAGAAAGACTGCCCTTTTCGTTATCATCTCCGATACGGACGATACTTTCAACTTTGTTGTGAGTATTCTTTATACACAGCTTTTCAATCTTCTTTGCGACAAGGCAGATGATGTGTACGGCGGCAGGCTGCCCGTTCACGTTCGCTGTCTGCTTGATGAGTTTGCAAATATCGGGCAGATACCAAAGTTTGAAAAATTGATTGCCACAATCCGCAGCCGGGAAATCTCGGCTTCTATCATTTTGCAATCGCAGAGCCAGCTAAAAGCCATTTACAAGGATAACGCCGATACCATTGTCGGTAACTGCGACACAACTTTGTTTTTGGGCGGCAAGGAGAAAACTACCCTCAAAGAAATGTCGGAGATATTGGGAAAGGAAACCATAGACAGCTTCAATACTTCCGAGAACAGAGGACGGGAGCTATCCCACGGGCTGAATTATCAGAAGTTAGGCAAGGAGCTTATGTCACAGGACGAAATCGCCGTTATGGACGGCGGCAAATGTATCTTGCAGCTACGCGGAGTACGCCCCTTTTTCTCCGAAAAATACGATATTACAAAACACCCTAACTACAAATACCTGTCGGACTATGATAAAAAGAATACCTTTGATGTGGAAAAGCATTTAAGACGCCGCCCTGCAATCGTAAAGCCCGACGAAGTATTTGACTATTACGAAATTGACGCCGCCGATCTTGAATAAGCGGCGCGGAAAGGAGGACATTATCAGAAACCGAAAACACCGTTTCTATTGGGTGCGCGCACCTACTGATTGATGAAGCATAATACCGAACAATCCGCACCGCCGGGACACGGTGCGGAGGCTGCCGCCGTATGAACTACGGCGGTTTTTTTGTACCCAAAAACAAACAACAAATATTATTTGACAGCCGCAAAGCGGCAGAAAGTGAGGAATTTATGTCATTTTTCAACAGCGCAGTAGGCGTATTGCAGACACTTGTTATTGCTCTCGGTGCAGGACTTGGCATTTGGGGCGTTATCAATCTCTTGGAGGGCTACGGCAATGACAACCCCGGCGCAAAATCCCAGGGCATGAAGCAGCTCATGGCGGGCGGCGGCGTTGCCCTCATCGGCGGCACTCTTGTACCTTTGCTTTCCGGGCTTTTCGGTTAAGCGGCGGGTATAGCCTATGCAGAGCATACTTGACGCGATTAACGAATGGATAAAAGGTATTCTTATCGGAGCCATCAACGGTAATCTGTCAACTATGTTCGGGGACGTAAACGAAAAAGTCGGAACTATCGCCACAGAGGTAGGCAAGACCCCGCAAGGGTGGAACGCAAGCATATTTTCTATGATACAGACCCTGTCGGAAAATGTGATTGTCCCCATTGCGGGGCTTGTCATTACCTATGTTCTATGCGTGGAGCTTATCAGTATGGTAACGGAAAAGAACAATATGCACGACATAGACACCTTTATGTTTTTCAAGTGGTTTTTCAAGGCGTGGGTAGCGGTGTATCTCGTTACCCACACCTTTACAATCACTATGGCGGTATTCGATATGGCGCAGCACGTCGTAGCCGGTGCGGCGGGGGTAATCGGCGGCAACACAAATATAGACGTGGACGCCGCCCTATCCTCTATGCAGGCAGGGCTTGACGCTATGGAAATCCCCGAATTGCTCCTGCTCGTAATGGAAACAAGCCTTGTAAGCCTGTGTATGAAAATTATGTCGGTGCTTATTACGGTTATCCTTTACGGCAGAATGATAGAAATATACCTTTACTGTTCGGTATCACCTATCCCGTTTGCAACAATGACTAACAGAGAATGGGGACAGATAGGCAACAACTACCTTAAAGCCCTTTTCGCTCTCGGTTTTCAAGGCTTCCTCATAATGATATGCGTCGGCATTTATGCGGTTTTGGTAAACAGTATGATTATAGCGGATAATCTGCACAGCGCGATTTTCTCCCTTGCGGCCTATACCGTTATCCTCTGTTTCTCGCTGTTCAAAACAGGCGCACTTGCGAAGTCGATATTTAACGCCCATTAAGACGGAAAGGAGTTTTTTGTATGGCTTATGTACCCGTACCCAAAGACTTATCCAAAGTCAAAACAAAGGTCGCTTTCAATCTGACGAAACGACAAATCATTTGCTTTGCGGCAGCCCTTGCAATAGGACTACCGCTTTTCTTTTTGCTCAAAGGAAGTATAGGAACGAGCTTTGCGGCTTTCGTGATGATTGTTGTAATGCTCCCCTGCTTCCTTTTGGCAATGTATGAAAAACACGGGCAGCCCCTTGAAGTCGTGGTAAAAAACATCATTCAGACAAAGTTTATCAGACCAAAGGAACGCCCCTATCAGACCAACAATTTCTATGCAGTTATAGAGAAACAAAGAAAACTTGAAAAGACCTGCTAATAAAAGTCAAGTAGAAAAATCAAAAAAATTAGTGATATAAAAATTGGTACAGCAAATCAGACCGACACAAGGTGGATTTTTTGAGTCAGTCAATGTGGATTAAGGCGAAAGCTCTGAAGTGCTTTGCC